>NZ_JBQHWS010000154.1:0-6909 GCF_052063845.1 Blautia sp. HCP3S3_D9 | reverse complement strand
GCATACATCATTTTAGAACACGAAAAGGAAAATACAATGGCTTTTTCTATCCGACTAAAAATGGTTAATTCTAAGCGACTCTGGGTGGTCGATTCCGCCCGACCCTAACAAGGATTATTATCTCCGAGGATATTTATAGATATAATAAAAACAGGATGTGGAAGATTTTCACATCCTGTTTTTAAAAAGGAACATTACAATAATCGATTACTCAAAGGAATGAGCAAAGGTTTCGTTTATCGGTCCAGTAGTATGCCCATCGAAAATAGATACAGGTAAAACTTTACTAGAAATCTCACTGGATGGATTCCTGATTTTATCAAGAAGTATGGAGACTGCTGTATCAGCAATACTTTTTTCTGAATTATCAGCAATACTGGTCAAAGGGGGTAGATATGTGTGAGTTTTTCGCAGATTGTCAAAACTAATCAGGGATATGTCCTCTGGAATACGATATCCTTTTTTTTGTAGTATTTCCATAGCAGAATAACTTTGTAGGTCATTAAAACCAATTACTGCAGTGTAATTAACCGGAAAAAATAACTCTTCATATGATTTATAGGAAGATGTTGATTCGGCTGATGATCCAAATACTGTGTGATAATCTATTTCTCGAATATTTGAGGCAGGTACATTTGCCTCTGAAAGCGCATCCATGATACCGGCATATCGACGAGTTTGCGAAAGATTATATTTAGGACCCGGAAGATAGAGAAAATGACGGTGGCCTAATTCCAGCAAATGTTTTCCGGCAATATATCCGCCCTGATAATCATCACAGCGAACAAAGTTTGTCTGACATTCCGGCATTTCACGGTCAACCAATACGAGAGGTATATTATTCTGATTGATAAGGTTGATGGCATTTTTATTATATTTTCGTGGAAAGAAAACAATCCCACTGACATTATAAGACAGTGCAAGAGACAGGGAATAATCAGCATAGTTTTTTTCTATATAGGATCCTAAAATCAGAGTATGATAACCATATTTACGTAATTTAACAGTAATCTGTGAAATAATATCGGAATAGTGCGGATTTTGGATATCATCAACAATAATTGCAATCAGAGTTGTATGACCGGAACGCAGAGAAGATGCAACTACGTTTTTCATATAACCGAGGTCATCCGCTATCTGATGTATTCTGCTTATTGTTGCTTCGGAAAGTTTAGAATCATTTCTGAGTGCGCGAGAAACAGTATTGACTGAATAACCGCACTGGTCAGCTATATCTTTTAAAGTAATTCTTTTATTTGGGCTGTTCATATTAATTCTCCTCTGATATATATTGCAGAATCGTTATTTGGTACAGAAGATAGACAGATTATTTATCTGACTTACAAAATGTCACCTATGTTCTGATAGTATATTCAATTATATTCTATAATGACAAGAAAATCAAATTGCAATAATATGAAAATGGATTCGAATATAAAAAATGCATAAAAAATAATACATGAAAACATATATTTTGCACAAAATGACATAAATTATGAAATTTACTATTGACTTTTTGTCAGATTAACGTTAATCTAAGAACGTAGCAAGAAACAACGTGAAAGTACAAACTAATAATTTAAGGAGGGTAACTATATGAAAAAAAGACTTCTTGCATGTACATTGGCAGCAACAATGATTCTTGGATCAACTGCACCTGTTTTAGCGGCAGATGACGGATCAACACAGGGAACTAACACATTTGTTGATGGTGGAACAGATCTTAGCTTTTGGACATTTCAGGAACTTCACGTAGGATTCTGGACATCAATGGCTGATGTATGGAATGAGCAGAATCCAGACAGACCAATTAACTTAACTGTCACAACAGGTGAGTCCTCATCCTTACATAGTAAATTGCTGATTGCATGCCAGTCCGGTGAGGGGGCTCCAGACATGGCAGACATTGAAATCGGACATTATGGTGCATTCCTGAAGGATGGTTACTTACTTCCGATTAATGATGCAGTAGAACCGTATAAAGATGATGTTGTTATGTCTCGTATCAGTATGTATGGTGATAATGAGGATAATTATTATGGTGTAGACTTCCATCTGGGAGCTACAGTTGCTTACTACAATATGGATATCATGAACGAAGCTGGTGTGGATCCTGCAGATATCGTTACATGGGATGATTATGTAGAAGCTGGCAAAACCGTACTGGAAAAAACAGGGACTCCGATGTGTGCTGTAGAAACATCAGATCTTTTCCTTCCACAGTGTATGTTGCTTGAGAAAGGTGTTCAGTATGTAGATGAAGATGGAAATCCAAATCTTGTTACAGATGAACATGCAGAAGTAATTGATTATATTCGTTCAATGATTAACGATGGTGTTTGCGAAATCGCTCCTGGCGGTGGATTCCACACAGAAGAATGGTATGGACATCTCAATGGAGGTGGTGTTGCATCCGTAATCATGCCATTATGGTATATGGGAAGATTTACAGACTATTGTTCAGATCTTGATGGTAAAATGGCTATTTATCCAATTCCTGTATGGAACGAGGGTGATACACGTGAAGTTCTTCAGGGTGGTACAGGAACATCTGTTATCAAGGGAACAGAGAACGAACAGTTAGCAAAAGATTTCCTTGCTTTTGCAAAATTATCAAAAGAAGGCTGTACATATGAATGGGAAAAACTTGGATTTGACCCGATTCGTACAGAGCTTTGGGATGACCCGGCTATTACTGAAAACAAAGATAATAAGTTCCTTGCATACTTTACTACTAACCCATTTGATATTCTGAAAGAAAATGGAACAGACATCACAGCTCCAAACATCAGCGGCAGCTATTCAGCAACATATAGTACACTTGTTTCTACAACTTATTCAAATGCATTTGAAATTTCTGTAGATCAGGATGCTAAAGAACTTCTTCAGAGCGAACAGGATTCTATTATCTACTAAATATATGTTCTGATTTTCAGACATAGAGCTTAAAAGGAAGGCTGCAGGAGGAGAACCTGTAGCCTTCCTTTTCTTTAAATAAATTGTCTGAATACATCAACATAGGGAGGGATTGCATTGAAAAAACAGAGCAAAACAAAAAAATTATTATATTCACAGAAAGTGGCACCCTATGTATTCGTAATGCCATTTATTATTACATTTGTTGTATTCTTCGCATACTCCATCGTGAGTATGGTGATTATGAGTTTTCAGAAAGTAGCTGGTCCAAATACCACATTCGTTGGACTGGAAAACTATAAGATTTTAAAAAATGCAGTTTTCATTAAGAGTTTGAAGAACAGTATTTTCTATACAATCGTTACCTGTCTTTTAATGATTCCGATTCCGATGGTTCTTGCAGCAATGCTGAACAGTAAACATATGAGAGCCAAAGGAACATTTAGAAGTATTCTGTTTGTTCCGGCACTGACTTCGGTAGTAGTTGCGGGTGTTGTTTTCCGACTGATGTTTGGTGAATTGGAAGGATCTTTTATGAACCAGGTAGTTGGACTTTTTGGCATAGATCCTATAGTATGGTTAAGGACTCCTGGCACAGTCTGGTGTACATTGTTTTTCCTGTGTTTGTGGAGATGGACAGGTGTAAACATGATGTATTATCTGTCCGGACTGCAGCAGATACCTGCTGATCTGTATGAATCTGCATCTATTGATGGTGCAACCAGTATGGAACAGCTTCGTTACATTACAATTCCGTTACTAAAACCTACAACAATTTATGTACTTACAATTTCCATTTTTGGTGGTATGGC
This sequence comes from Blautia sp. HCP3S3_D9, assembly GCF_052063845.1. Taxonomy (NCBI): domain Bacteria; kingdom Bacillati; phylum Bacillota; class Clostridia; order Lachnospirales; family Lachnospiraceae; genus Blautia; species Blautia sp. HCP3S3_D9. The sequence goes on along the minus strand of NZ_JBQHWS010000154.1, from coordinate 3,181 downwards.
AATGTTTTCAGAAAGCTACATGTTGTTTAACGGAAACAAATCGCCGAATAATGTGGCTACCACATTGGTTGGTATGTTATATCGAATGGGATTTGAGCAGAGTCAGCTTGGCATTGCAAGTGCTATCGGTGTAATATTCCTGCTTATCGTTCTGGCAGTTAATATTGTACAGCTTTGGATAAATGGAACTATAGGAAGTAAAAAGGGGGAATAAACAATGTCAATAACAAAAAAATCAAAAATCTATTCTACGTGTTTATTTATCTTCTTTGTGATCGTTGCAATTATCACATTACTCCCGCTGGCACTTCTTGCTGTTTCGTCGCTGCGTCCGGGTTCTGATCTGATGCGTTATGGATTGAATTTTTCTATTGATTGGGCAAATGCAAATTTGAATGAATATAAAATGTTATTCAGTGGTGCAAATTCATACTTTGTATGGTACAAAAACAGTTTGATCATTACTGTTGTGCAGGTTGCACTTGCATTGTTCCTGAGTGCATGTGTAGGTTATGGATTTGCAATGTATAATTTTAAAGGAAAGAATATTTTATTCCTTTGTGTTTTACTTGTTATGATGATCCCTACAGAAGTAATTTTGCTTCCTCTTTACAGATTGATTGTAAAAATGGATCTGATTAATAACATGTGGGGAATTATCCTGCCGTATCTGGTTGTTCCGATGCTGGTATTTTTCTTCAGGCAGTATCTGATGGGAATCCCGAAGGATTTTCTGGATGCAGCCAGAGTAGATGGATGTACAGAGTATGGTATTTTCTTTAAAATCATGATTCCTCTGATGAAACCTTCTTTCGCAGCTATGGGGATTTATCAGGGAATGCAGAGTTGGAATAACTTTCTTTGGCCAATGATTGTAACAAACTCAATTGATAAAATCACACTTCCTGTTGGTCTGCAGAGCCTTCTTTCGCCATACGGAAACAACTATGACATCCTGATAGCCGGATCATGTTTCGCAATTATTCCGATTTTGGCATTATTCGTTTGTTTCCAGAGATATTTTATTGAAGGTATGACAGCTGGAGGAGTAAAAGGTTAAAAATTTTTAAATATGGAGGAAAATCGAAATGAAGCAGGCAAGAATGATAATCGACAGAGCGTTTAAAGTTTCAGAAGTTGATAAGAGAATTTATGGATCCTTTATTGAGCATCTTGGCAGAGCTGTTTATGATGGAATTTATCAGCCGGGAAATCCATTATCAGATGAGGATGGTTTTCGCACAGATGTATTAAACATGGTAAAGGAATTAAATGTGCCAATCGTAAGATATCCAGGTGGAAACTTTGTATCAAACTTTTTCTGGGAAGACAGCGTAGGGCCTGTCGAGGAACGCCCGGTTCGTCTGGAACTTGCGTGGAGAAGTCTGGAACAGAATAAAATCGGTCTGAATGAGTTTTCAAAATGGCTCAAAAAAGCTGATGCAGATATGATGATGGCAGTAAACCTTGGTACAAGAGGTGTGGCAGATGCATGCAATCTTCTGGAATACTGTAACCATCCGGGAGGAACCAAATATAGTGATCTGCGTATTAAACATGGTGTAAAAGATCCTCATAATGTAAAAGTATGGTGTCTTGGAAATGAAATGGATGGCGACTGGCAGATTGGACATAAGACTATGCATGAATATGGTCGGCTTTCCCAGGAAACTGCAAAAGCTATGAAACTGATTGACCCTACTATTGAGCTTGTTTCCTGTGGAAGTTCTAATTTGGATATGCCTACGTTTCCTGAGTGGGAAGCAACTACATTGGGTTACAATTATGATTATGTGGATTATGTCTCTTTGCATCAGTATTATGGAAATTTAAATAATGATACAGCAGACTTCCTTGCCTTATCAGATGATATGGACAAATTTATCCGTTCTGTCATTGCGACCTGTGACTTTGTGAGGGCAAAGAAACGCGGTAAAAAGGATATCAATCTTAGTTTTGATGAGTGGAATGTATGGTTCCATACAAGAGAAGCTGATGATGAATTCATGGAAAAAGATCCATGGCACATTGCACCTCCACTGCTGGAAGATCAGTATAGCTTTGAAGATGCACTTCTTGTAGGTCTTATGCTGATCACTTTAATGAAACATGCAGATCGTGTAAAGATGGCATGCCTGGCTCAGCTTGTAAATGTAATTGCTCCGATTATGACAGAAAAAGACGGTGGTAAAGCATGGAGACAGACAATTTTCTATCCATTTATGCACGCATCCAGATATGGTCGAGGTATGGTTCTTCAGCCAGTGATTGATACACCAGTACATGATACAAAAGAGCATGAAAACGTAACAGATCTTTCCAGTGTTGCGGTATGGAATGAGGCTGATGAAGAGCTGACTGTTTTTGCAGTAAACAGAAATATTGATGAAGATATGGAACTTGTTACAGATTTACGAAGCATGGAAGGATATCAGCTGATTGAACATATTGTACTTGAAAATAATGATATGAAGGCATGCAATAGTGCTTCCGGTGAAGCAGTGATTCCGATAACTGTATCAAGAAGTAAGGTAGATGGTGGAATTATGACATCTGTTCTTAACAAAGCATCATGGAATGTTATCAGATTAAAAAAACAGAAATAATCAGGTAGGAAGTTGACAAAAAAGATAGGTGGTCGTTTTTATCGGTAATTAATTTTGAGGATGAAGGTGGCCACCTATTTGAAATTTTGGTCAACTTTTTTATATATGTGGATATTGAAAAGTCTAAGGGATATGAGGAATTTTACAGAGAGTAGATCCATATGTATATCGCCATACAGATGGAAATTATTATTTTATATGATCGCATTGTTCTGAGAAAAAGTGAGACTTTGGCAGGATTAAAAGATGATGAAGGAGTAACAGTCTGGGAAAAACATAAAGAAGGAATCATGAGTGAACATATTTGGGCTCCTGAGATGCATTATCTGAATCGTCATGCTATGCTGATGAAGATTTAATGGATGACTGGAGCTCCGATTTTTTCTTATGAAACCTGAGGAGAATAGGAATATATATAAACTGTATGAAATATTGATTTTAAATATTGAGTTTTATAACATAATTTTTAGGATAATAAGCGGGAATCCTCGGCAATTCAATTACCGAGATGAAAGCGCAAACTGTGCATATCTGCACTCATAATAAATAAAAATAACAAAACGGTTTTCATTCAA
>NZ_JBQHWS010000153.1:0-7013 GCF_052063845.1 Blautia sp. HCP3S3_D9 | reverse complement strand
ATACATCATTTTAGAACACGAAAAGGAAAATACAATGGCTTTTTCTATCCGACTAAAAATGGTTAATTCTAAGCGACTCTGGGTGGTCGATTCCGCCCGACCCTAACAATAATGAGAAGTTAGCATTTATATGTAACCTGATGGCTGATTCATAAGCATCGTAGGTATTATCAGTGAAGTTACTTTTAATATGCCCTTTAAGCCAGAAATCCAGATAATCAGACAAAGACATTTCAGATGGCTTAAATACAACACCTGCACTATCATATTCTGCTTTTGCCTGCGTGCCAGCGGCAAGAGCTTCTGCCTTGGTCTTAAAACCTCCCTTTGAGATAGATTTCCTCTTTCCATCCACTCTGGCACTTTCGAAGCTGTACTCCCATCCCTTTCCACGTTTTCTCGTACGTAATTCTCCCATGATATCACCTTCCTTATCTAATTTTGGGTATAAAAATAACAGCCACACAAACGTTTGGCTTGTGTAACTGCTCCGAAGATGATACAATATCTTTGCCAAAAGAAAGGGATCTCTTCGGAGATTCCGATTGCCGTCCTTGTGCTGGTAACACAGGGACGGTTTTTATTTATTATTTCTGTTTTACAAGAGATACAATTGCTAAAATAACGTTGACTAAACACCAAGTCGCCCAGATTCTTAAATCAGAGAAACTTCCTGCCAATGTGTATCCGAAGAAAGTAGCAATACCGAATAATACGATAAGAGCAATGTTACCACCTTTACTACCCTTGCGAGTTGCAATAGATACAATGCCGCCAGCAAGAAGCATGATAGCAACGATGATTCCAGCAGATCCACTCACTTCACCTGTTTCACTTAAAGAATTACTAAGACCAGCAGCGCATGACTGAAATGCAACCATAAAAAATAATACAATTGATAAGATTCCAGATACTAATTTCCAAGTTTTCATTTTATCCCCTCCGTGTTAAATTAAACATCAATTTCAAAAACAGCTGATTGCTTTTGACCATTACTGTCGTAATTATAAAAGTTAATTTTGAAACTTCCAGCATTATCAACACCGATACATGCTTGAGCCTGACAGGAAGCTCCAACAGGCGTTTCTTGTGGATACATTGAGATATCTCCCGGATATGAATATCCCATTTTCCCAGCACTGTCAACAATTCCATCGTCCAGACTTATGTACAATCCATTCATGATATCATCGTCATAACCAAGATTTTCATAGGTGTATGTTATAAGATAAACAGCAGTTGGTTTTTTATCGCTATATTCATTACGGTCATCGGTTGCCTCAACAGAGTCGACTGTAATTTTCCATTGCCCCTCCACTACATAGGATTCTCCAATTCTATATGTATCTTGGGAAGTAGATTTGGCTCCGGATGAAACTTCGTCAAGTTGCTTTTGAAGCTCATCTATTGTTTTTTGCATTTCTGAGATTTGAGATTCGAGTTGTTCAATCTTATCATCTTTTTCATCTGCAAATACGGGTGGTGAAGAAGATAAGATGAGCGTGCCAGCTAACAGGATGGCAAAAATTCTCTTTTTCATCTTTTGATCCTCCTAAATGGAATATTTATTAAAACGCCAAGGCGAATTAATTCATCAATATATGTGAAAACTTGTATGATAAATTATTTTACTACTATAAAGCGTAATAGACAAGTATAATGAAGAGAATGTTGAAATATCTTCTTTATAAAGATGTGTGGATTATTTTGGTTATTCAATAGAAATTAGCTTTATCACTGCCAATGGCTCAAAATAAATTATGTAATTATCGATAGATGTACATAATCCGTACTTTGACTTGTAGCAATCGATAGCTTCCATTAAATATTCTTCCGTAGCATCCAGATACTCAGCCATCTCATAAAGATTTCTGCATCCTGCTTCGTAGGCCCTGATTAGACCAGTAAGTCCGATTTTCAGATTATACCCATAAAGTCGCGCGCGGTATTCCTGCTTGCGATTTTCAATCTTAGTCTGATCCAAAATATTTCCAGAGGAAGTATAGTAGTGCCCCAGTTCTTCTGCCAGGACACATGATTTTTCTTTTTGAGTAGTGATTTTTTGTCTGATAGCAACACGCCTGCCGCGGATTAGGCCGTCATGCTCAGTAAGAGGTTGCTCTTTTACAAGCAATCCTTCCTGATCGGCAGCAGTCAGTAACTGTTCGTAATTCAATTGGGATCACCCCTTTAAGTAAATGGTATAGATTAGCAGTAGTAGCTAATCTGATGAAATGTTGCATACCAGAGGTCAAGGACATCTTTACTTCGAGCCTCTATAGTCTGCATAATGAATCGAAGCTGTTTAGCTGGAATCTTTGATTTGTTATGACAAAGAAGACAGCCACCGTTTCGAGTAATCCATATTTTGGTTGCAGTAGGAGACGGAACTCCCTCACATACATGGACATGTACTGGTTCTAAAGGATCATTTTCATTTACCCAGAAATATATGATATAAGAACCAATTTTAAAAACTCGAGGCATTATCCATACCTCCTTCAAATCCTCCTTCACGGGCTAACTGCATAATAATGTGTGCAACAGATGCCAGATAATCCTGAAAATATTTAATTTCTTCATCAGAGAATCCATCAATATTTTCCCACTTATAATCAGGCAACCAACATGAAGCGGAATGGAATCCGCCGTAAACAGGTTTTTCAATACGGACTTCAACCTGTTCTTTACCGTCTTTCTGAAGAGATTCAGAATGAACAATCTCTGTATTGTCATTTAGTGTCATAAATGGATAAAGCATAATAACATCTCCTTTCTATTCCCATTTGCTATCATCATTCATAATATCTATATCCTTCTTATGTCCTTCAGGAGTAGCTTCAACATCTGTCCGGGCATGAGCTGCAAGAAGATCTTCCTCCATCTGCTGGGTGGAGAGAAGGTTCTTAGAGTAGGCGAGAACCTTTCTCTGGTTATGAGGAGACAACTGATTGCATACTTCTATGATCTCCTTACACTGAGCAGAGACGGAAGAACTCTGAACAGATTCTACCTTATTGGGAACTCTTTCCATAGGGACGTCAGCAGTAGATTTCCAACCCATTAAATCAGCAGGAGTAGTATCTAATGCTCTGGCTAAAGGTTCTAAAATGGGCGTTGGCATATTTTCTATATCTCCGTTTTCATATCTATATATTGTGGCTCGTGACTTGCCAATTTTCTGAGCTAAATCATCAGCTGTAAGACCAAGTTCTATTCGACGTTGCTTTATCCGATCTCCTGTATTCATATCGGCACCTCCTATGCTTTGTATAATAACATATGATTCGCAAATTTGCAACATATAAGTGATAAATATGCGTAAAAAATCTCAAAAATGAGAAAATAGGGTTGACAAAGAAATATTAAGGTGATATTGTAAATGTAGTCGCAGATATGAGAAAAGAGGAGGCAAGAAAATGGTAAATGTAAATAAACTAAGAGGGAAAATAGTGGAATGCGGCTTGAACACTTCTGAGCTTGCAAACTTGATAGGTATTGATAGAACGACCTTATACAGGAAATTCAATGCAGATGGAGAGACACTTACCATCAGAGAAGCTGATTTGATTTCGAAAGAGCTTAATCTCTCTCGTGACGAGGTAAATGATATTTTTTTAGTCAGTTTGTCGCATAAATGAGACAAATGAGCAACCATGATAAAAGAAAAGAGGTGAGATAAATTCTTGTTAAAAAGATAGGAGGTGAGAGAAATGAATATGGAGAAACTTATGAATATAACAAAAGTAGGTGAAATGATTGAACTTGTTACAACAGAACAGGCCATATATAGAAGAACTAAAAATGGCCTGCAAAAAGTAAAAACCTTAACTGAAAATATTGAAGTTAATCAAAGAATTCAAATACATCGGGATCAACAGCAGTAAAAAGATCAATAGAATCATATTTTTTTACATCGTCAGATGAAGCAGAAGGTATTGCTGATATTTCGACGAGACCATCTTGGCCTTCATCTTCACTTGATTTAACAGAAATATGTACGTATTGCATATTGTCTTTAAAAATTTGATTAGCTATTTTGATAAGATCTGTTGCACGAATTACGGAACTGCAAGCCCAAGTTCCGTCAGGATATTTAGTAAACATGATATTTGTCTCTCCTTTCTATAAAAAGATATGATTAATTCCTGTAATACTAGAATAGAAGAGCAACGAAGAAAAGTCAATAGGGAGATACCCAGAAAGGAGAATTGATTATGGAACAGCTTACAAATTACGTAAAACCAGAACTCATCGTAGTAGCTATTGCCTTATATTTCGTAGGCATGGCCCTCAAACAGGCCCAGGCAGTAAAAGATAAGTACATTCCACTTATCTTAGGCGGAGTCAGCATAGTGATCTGCGCAATCTATGTATTTGCCACCTGTACCTGTAGTAGTGGCCAGGATATTGCAATGGCAATTTTTACAGCGGTCACTCAGGGAATCTTAATCGCAGGACTTTCTACATATGTGAACCAGATTGTAAAACAGACGAATAAAGACGAATGATTTAGAGGGATGAGTAATCATCCCTTTTTCTATGGAGGAAAAACAAATGTTAAAGATTATGGGACGGGCTCAAGCGACCATTGATCAGCTTCGGAATTATATTGAGAAAGTAAATCCGACAGTTGCAGAGTCTGTAATAAAAATGATTCCCCTGTATCTTACAGAAGGAGCTATCGAGGGAGTACGAGGCGATATTGCATTTGCCCAGTCGTGCCTGGAAACTGGAAATTTTACTTTCAAGGGGTCAGCAGTAACGCTGGATCAGAACAATTTTGCAGGACTTGGTGTTACGCAAAATGGCATGAAAGGAAATTCATGGGAAACACCGCAGCTTGGCATTCGGGCACAGATCCAGCATTTAAAAGCCTATGCATCATCAGAAAAGTTAAACCAGAAATGTATAGACAAAAGATTTGATTACGTAACCAGGGAGTCTGCTCCATATGTAGAATGGCTTGGAATTCAGGAGAATCCAAATGGCGCTGGATGGGCAGCAGGAAAAGGATACGGGGAACAGATCATCAGAATCTTAAATACTATATTATCAGGTTCGGAAGAACCAGAAAGTGAGGATATTATGAACTTTTTTATTTGTGTAGGTCATGCCAATTATGGTAATGGAGTTATTTCTTCAGCTGACGGTACCGGCTACGGCGGTGTTAACGAATACAAGTACAACAAAGAGCTTGCCCCTTATGTAGTAGAATGGTTAAAGAAAGCAGGACACAAAGCAACTTTATGCATTGCTCCGGAAGGGCAGCTCCATTCTCTGAACGATGAGATCAACTACTTCATCGGAGAAGAAGGAAAACAGAATTATGATCTGTCCGTCCAGCTTCACCTGAACGCATTCAACGGATCCGCACACGGTTGCGAAGCATACGCCTATAATGAAGCAGGAAAAGAAGTAGCTGCAAGAATCTGCGAAAAACTTGGAACCATCTGGGACAACAGAGGACCGCAGATCAAAACAGGTCTGTACTGGACCAGAAAGACAAAGGCAAAAGCAGTCCTGATTGAGAGCTTCTTCTGCGACTCAAAGAGCGATTATGAAAAAGCAAAGAAACTGGGCTTCGATGCTCATGCGAAGCTGATTGCAGAAGGAATCCTTGGAAAATCCATTTCCGGAAATACTTCCACAACTGACAAAAAAGACAGCAATACCGGAAGTACATCCGAAAAGCCGGCATCAGTAAAATACTATGTCCAGGTTGGTACCTATGCAGATAAGAAAAATGCGCAGGAGATGGTGGACAAATTGAAAAAAGCTGGATTTGATGCTATTATTAAAGAAAAATAAAGAGCATACAGGAAGCTTGAAATAAAAGAACCGAAATGGCAATATGTTCTCTATGATTCTAAACCATATTATAATAGGAAGAAATCCCGGCAGTACCCATCTGCCGGGAGACTATTGTATCATCGTTTTTGTCAACCATTTGTCTACCGCGTACAGAAATCTACAGAATATGATAGAAAACTGTAGGATATGAGATAATTACTGAAACACTGATAAATACTGGATTTGTAACAATATTAGGTTATAATAGATATAACCAGAATACATAAAAGAGACGGTTAAACAATTTATGAAGTATATGGAAACACTAGAGTATTAATACATTATAATAGAAGGAACACATCAATGCCTGCTGCAGTGCCAATTACTGCAGCAGGCATTTTCTCTCTTTACAAATCTTATTTCACAGTGTATAGTTAGAATTCGAGATTGCAGTAAGGATATGCAGTTATATAATTTAAAATGTTACATAGCGAGACAGTTCCACAGCAAAGTAACAGGCAGGAAATTTATTGGTTGCGAGGGCATTTGCAGAATTACTAGACTCCGAAACCGCCTTCGCAACCAATAAATTTCCTGTCGTCCCTTACTGAGAAAAACTATGAACATTCTATGAAACCTCAAAAACCCACTTGCAATCCCCAAAAACATATATTACAATATTGTTACAAAAACATGAACCCCTTGGAGGAAAAAATCTATGATAGACCTAATAGATGTAAGCAAATCCTACGGTCCTGGTCTTCCGGCCGTAAACCATGCGAACTTACATATAGATAAGGGCGAATTCGTCTTCGTAGTAGGAAACAGCGGATCAGGCAAAACAACCCTGATCAAACTTCTCATGAAAGAACTGGATTCCACATCCGGCCAGACCATCGTAAGCGGTGAGCGTCTGGAGAAAATGAAACATAGACGAGTAGCCAAATACCGCCGTAAACTTGGTGTAGTGTTTCAGGATTTCCGACTCCTGAAAGACAGAAACGTATATGAGAACGTAGCATTTGCTCAGCGAGTAGTCAACCGTCCGACACGAGTTATCCGCAAACGTGTTCCTGAAGTACTTCAGGAAGTTGGCCTTGCAGGCAAATATAAATCTTTCCCGGACGAACTCTCCGGTGGAGAACAGCAGAGAGTCGCCCTGGCCAGAGCTCTGGTTAACCGTCCGGACATCCTTCTGGCAGATGAGCCAACAGGAAACC
>NZ_JBQHWS010000152.1:0-7055 GCF_052063845.1 Blautia sp. HCP3S3_D9 | reverse complement strand
TTCCTGGTTGGTTTTTCCCATAGAATAAGTCCTCCTTAAAATATATTGGTTTTTCCCAGTATATCAATTGGTGGAGGAAATAGCACTACGCCTTCTTTTGAAGCACTTACGACAAGAGTCAAAGAAGAAGCAATTAAGTGCTCTAAAACATATAAAAGTCTGTTTGTGGATTATGATTATTTGCTGTGCTCCGATGCCTTTGTTCAGGCAGACTATTACATAATACAGGGACATGAGGATAATTATAGGCATCTGACTGGAGTAGCAACTGAAATCAGCGCAGAAGAGTTCTTCAACAAGTGCTATGATGGAGCATTAACTGAAAATGATTTTTCGTTTGAAAAAGAGGGCCAAGCTGAAGCACAAACAAAAGGTGCTGTGAGAGATAAAATCCGTGTTTTGCCGGATATCAAAAATTTGTTTTCTCAAAATGCTGTTGTGGAAGAAGAGTTTAAGCAAAATAGAATCAAATGTGCATTTGCTGCGGAGGGATGTACCTTTACGTTAGGCTTTGTTTGTCAAAATAATTCAAAGCCGATGACGCTTCTAAGAGGAAAAAAGCTAAATACGAACCAGACAGCGGCATTGGAACTTGTTATAAGAAGACCACGTGGAGCAGAAAAATTTAGTGAGATTGTCCTTGGAAACGATAGTGTACTGAAAAAGTATTCTGCTAAAGTGAAGAAAATGCTATCAGAAGAATTGCTAAAATCACTGCTGGAAAACACAGATGGTGAAGAAAAAATCTGGGATGGTTCTGTTGCAGGAGGAGAACAATTGATTGAACAGACGAGATTTGCTTTGCTTGCTGAATTGGTGGATCAGGGTGACCTTTCAGCAGAAGTTGCATCGGCTAAATTGATGATGACAACTGAGCAGTTTGTTGAAAAAATGAATAGCAGCATTGGGGTCTGACTTCAATGTGGTCAATTTAGTGTCAACTTAAGGAAAATCGCCAGATTTTACCACAAATTTTATGCTATATTTTACAATAGAAATGAAGGATTAATCCTCAACCAGTTAGAATGAAGTAAGAATGTCAGAGTCTGCCCCTATGAAGTACTCAAATCGAGAGCTTATAAACCGCAAGTCATAAAGTTAGAAATAAAAAAAGAGCCGTTCATTGATAAGCAATCCAATATAGACTTTGGAAAATATCTAGTAAAAAGAATCAAATATGTAGTTGTATAAAAGTATCATACACATAGGGGAGGAAAATCTATGGAACGCATACATATTGTTAAAAAAAGTGTAACAAAGTTAGATGTCGATTGTGTGGTTAATGCTGCCAATGAAGGATTGTGGGCAGGCGGTGGAGTATGCGGAGCTATTTTCAAAGAAGCCGGATATAATGAATTGACAGATGCTTGCACGAAGATAGGTCATTGCGATACAGGAAATGCTGTGATCACACCAGGGTTTCAGTTGAAAGCCAAATATATTATTCACGCTGTTGGACCACAGTGGCATGGTGGCAGTCATAATAAAGAACATTTGCTTCGAAAATGCTATCAAACGGCATTGCTTTTAGCACGGGATAATGGATGTAAATCTATAGGATTTCCTCTAATTTCCTCTGGTATATATAGTTATCCAAAGAAAGAAGCGTGGCAAGTGGCACTAAGGGCAGTTGCAGATTCTCTTGATTTTTTGGTGGATATGGAAGTCTATTTTGCTGTATTAGATGAGACGATGTTTGCTATGGGACAGGAAATATATCATGCTATGTTCGATTATACAGGTGATTCATTGTTGGTATCTATTGATAAAGAAAAGCTGTGGCAGTGTATAGAGCTGTTGTGTAAAATACGGAAAATTGAATGGAAAACACCGCCATCAAAAAATGGATTGAATTATTTTCCCTTTCCAATCTATCCAGAGGGGATTTGGCAGGTGTTTAACCTTATGAAGCCGGATAGAGATTATGGAAAACATATGGAACAACAGCCGAGAAACATAGTACCAAGTGAGATGTCTGTAGAGCAGATTAATACAAGACTCACCTTGATTCAAAGGAGTGAACGTTTCGGTGATGGTAATGTTGCAGCAGAAATAGAAAATGGTAATTTGTTAAAAATGTTACTTCGCTTAGATGATCTTTTGAATAAAAGCGTAAAGAACTAGAATTTGCTTGAAAGAAGGTGAGGCAACACATTGTGAACTTCCATAATAAAGTACAACTCAGGTGAATCATACGGATTGAGAAGACCCTGAAACCTTAACTTCCTGAAAAAGTAACACTCAAAAAATAGCAGATTGTAAAAAAACTTGAAAAATAGGGACTTTTCTAGTGATCCAAAAGATCCTGAATGGATATAAACTGCCGGAGATTCTGGAAAAATATCTTGGAAAGAAAGAGACGGGGCTGTTTCTGGATCTGGCAGCTTATTCTCTTATCAGTGAAAATAATGCCGCACAGTATTATCCTTCTTATGCTTACAGTTTGTAATATATAAACCGAAGGAAGCCTATACCGGGCTTCCTTTTTAAATATCAGGGGAGATCGAGGTCTTTTATCGTAAGTGCCTCAAAACATGGCGTAGTGACTATACTCCATACGATTGATATACTATAAGCAACCTAATACTAAGGAGGCTATGCTTATGGCAAGAACAAATCAGGAAGCAGTTACAGCTTTTGGCGAGGTTTTGCGTTCTGCAAACGTACCTGGTTCCTATAATTCCCAAAATAATCGGATGGCTGCTAATGATAACCGGCTGATGATCTATTTTCAGGGAATGAAAGTTTATATTCCAGATAACTTTCAGCCGGATACACTTTTAAAATTTCTTCAGACACTGAAAAAGTTATGATGAAGCGTATTGCAGAAGGAGCCACCCGAATCTTCCTTGCCTGTGGAGCCACAGATTTTCGAAAACAGATCCCTGGACTGGCTGCTACTGTCAGTCTCAGCTTCAAGCTGGATCCTTATAATGGAGACTGTGTTTTTATCTTCTGCAACAGAAAAAGAGATTCCATAAAAGTTCTGCGGTATGATCAGAATGGATTTGCACTTGCATCCAAAATGGCAGAAAGAAATTGTTGATGATTTGAAAAGAACATTTCCTAAGTAAATGACATTGCCTTTGAACAGTAACGTTATCATATCATTACAGATTAAGAAAGTACAAAATATCTTGCAGAGACTTATCATAAGTGTTACACTTTAAAAAAATGATACATAAAGAAAAAGTATAGAAAAAATAAGTCCGATATGATAAAAGCAGAAATGCTTTGTCAGAATAAATAATCATAACTTGGAGGAAATATATGTGGAAAAGAATAAATTGAATATTTTGAATAAATTTTTTTCACGTAACACATTTCGACATTGTTATGAGGATGGAAATGATAAGATATATGGACAGGTGATTAAGAGATATGTCGATAATAGTGCAGAGAAGACAAATCTGGAATTGGTAAGTGAAATTTATAGTGTGCTGGAAGACAAATATAGGAATGAATATTACTATAAAAATACACTGTTGAACAAACTGTTACTGGGAATACATAGCGTAAATACAACAACTGCATTAACAGAGTTTCCAATTGCTAAATCAAAAGCTGATTTTGTCTTGATTAATGGAAAGGCAGTTGTTTATGAAATAAAAACGGAATTGGATAATCTGGAACGGTTAGAAAGTCAGATTAGTGATTATTATAAAGCGTTTGATCATGTTGCGGTAGTTACTTGCATAGAGAATGTGGAAAATGTGAAAAAAAAGTTGGATGCAATGAAAAGACCAGTAGGGCTCTATGTGTTGCAAAAGAAGGGAACTATTAAGACAATTCGACGACCAGAGAAATATATAGACTGTTTAGATGCTGAGGTTTTATATAAAATTTTACGCAAGCAGGAATATGAACAGATTATTTTAAAGAAATATGGTTATTTGCCGGAGGTTTCTGCTTTTAAATATTATATTGAATGCAAAAAATTATTTGTGGAAATTCCGTTGGAAGAGTCATATACACTAGTACTTAAATTATTAAAGAAAAGAGCAAAAATTATCAAAGCAGAATATGAACAAATTCCATATGAGCTAAAATTTTTAGCATATTTTATGGGACTTAGAGAAGATGATTATAAAAAAATAATGAAATTTTTAAGTGAAGCATATGGGGGTGTATAAGAATGTATTTTCCTTATTTGCGTGGAAGGCAATTTGAATTGCTTGCTTTGCGGGAATTGTTGGAAAAGGGACGCATTGGAAAAAAAATTATTCCAATTATTGAGCCGGTGAAACCATCATCAACATTATTAAAAACGTTAGAATGTTTTGTTGCAAATGGTGGGACTAATTATGCAAGCGATGATGCGGAGTTTTGTGCATATCTTGATATTCCACGAATAGAGATTCCGGCGTTTCAGACAGTATCTGAACAGGATCAGGAGAGAAACCTGCAGATAATGCAGGATGCGGATGTGGTTATAGTTGCGGATATTCCTTTTGGAACGGGAAATATCCGCAATCTGGACGGACTTGAGAATATAAAAGGGAAACTGTATATTTATGAGAATATAGTGAACAGAGATTTCACCGGCGGACGGTTGAAGGAACGTCTGGATGAAATTCAGAAGAGGAAGGAAGTACATTTTTATTGAGATTCGCAATGCTTTTTCTTCCACTCCTGAATAAATTCCATCTGTTCCTGATCTGCAATCTCCTGAGAGGCAGCGTCATTTCCGGCAGCTACACAGCAGAGCAGAATGAATGTCTGAAGAAGAAAAAATATCAGGATAAATAGTAATGTGATCATAGAAAGTCTCCTTTTTGTATGCCATTGTATGCCTGATCATATGCTGACACATTGGCGTTCCAACAATTAACCTGTCGGCACACTATTTTGCAGTATTTCCGGATTTGCTATAGAAGTATCGGCATATTATGGGAGTTTTATACAGTTTATTCATAAAAAAACGGAAAAATGCCTCTTTCTTATAAAATTATCCGACTGCACCAGAATAGTGGATAAAAACGAAATGTTATACACGGAACACGAAAACAGAATCCTTCGAATACCTTAAAGTAAGACTTTACTGATCAGGTGATTCGGAGGATTTTTTTGATGAATAATTTCGATAATTCCGGTTATACAGGGAGAAATGTGGGAGTCTGCGTACTGGATACCGGGATTTTTCCTCATATAGATTTTACAGGGCGGATTCGTGCGTTTCATGATTTCATTGGATATCGAATCAGACCCTATGATGATAATTCGCATGGAACACATGTATGTGGGATCATTGGTGGCGATGGAAGGGCATCAGAAGGGCGGATCCGTGGAGTGGCACCGGGATGTGATCTGATAGTACTGAAGGTGTTGGACAGGATGGGAAATGGAAGAAAAGAGGATGTACTGCGGGCTTTTCGATGGATATTGGAGAATAGGAGATATTATGGAATCCGGGTAGTCAATATTTCAGTTGGGACGACCTGCCGTACGTATGAGGATCATAAAGTGCTGATCAATGGAGTAGAGAGACTTTGGGATGAGGGACTGATTGTGGTGGCGGCGGCAGGAAATCAGGGACCACGATCTGGAAGTGTGACTGCACCCGGAAGCAGCCGAAAGATTATTACAGTGGGATCCAGTGATCTTCTCAGAGGAAAGATGGCTATTTCCGGGAGAGGACCTACATTTGAGTGTGTTTGTAAACCCGATTTGGTTGCACCGGGAAACCATGTGCTTGCCTGTGCACCGGGAGCAGATAACGGATATGGAGTAAAGAGCGGCACATCTATGTCCACGCCTTTTGTTTCCGGGGCTGCGGCACTGATGCTGGAAAAGAATCCGGGTTTGACGAATGTTCAGATTAAGATGAAGTTGAAAGAAAGCGCCAGGGATATGGGACTGCCTAAGAACCAACAAGGTTGGGGAGAACTTGACCTGAAGCGATTTATGGAGTTGTGAGGCACATAAATTGTATGAATGGTGATTTACAAAGTTACTGCTTAAAAACAATATCCCGCGAATCGTATTGCTGAATATAAAGACTGGATACAAAGTGAATACTATCATTACAAATTTACAAAATACCACTTTACTTCATAAAAGCATTGACGAATGTTCCGATTTCGGCTATTATGATAGTTAATTTAATAGAATCAAGGAAGTCCCGAATTTAAATTTGGAAAAAGTAATCAATATGGAGAGGGACTTTCTTGTATCATAAAGAGTTAAACTCTTTATGATACGCTGTGGAGCAGCTATTCGATTATGAGCAAGTAGCGAAGCGGATGATTTTATCCGCTTGCTCTATCAAAGCCAAAGAGGAGGACTAACATGAAAAAAATTCAGATGCAGACACCACTTGTGGAGATGGATGGAGATGAGATGACCAGAATTCTCTGGAAGATCATCAAGGATGAACTTCTTCTTCCATACATTGATTTGAATACTGAGTATTATGATCTCGGTCTGGAGTACAGAAATGAGACTGACGATCAGGTAACTGTTGATGCAGCAGAAGCTACCAAGAAGTATGGCGTTGCAGTAAAATGTGCAACCATCACTCCGAATAAGGCGAGAATGGAAGAGTACACCTTAAAGAAGATGTACAAGAGCCCGAACGGAACAATCCGTGCAATCCTTGACGGAACTGTATTCCGTGCCCCAATCGTAGTAAAGGGCATTGAACCGTGCGTAAAGAACTGGAAGAAACCAATCACTATTGCACGTCATGCATACGGTGATGTGTATAAGAACACAGAGATGTACATCGACGGACCTGGAGATGCTTATCTGGTATTTGAGGGAGCTGACGGACAGCAGAGAAAAGAACTGATCCATCATTACGAAGGTGCCGGTGTTCTGCAGGGTATGCACAACCTGGATGATTCTATCACAAGTTTTGCAAGATGCTGCTTTAATTATGCACTGGATACAAAGCAGAGTCTGTGGCTTGGCGGTAAGGATACCATTTCCAAGATTTATGACGGACGTTTCAAAGAAATTTTTGCAACCATTTATGAGAATGAGTTCAAGGATAAATTCGAGGCAGCAGGCATTGAATATTTCTACAGCCTGATCAATGATATCGTAGCACGTGT
>NZ_JBQHWS010000151.1:0-7144 GCF_052063845.1 Blautia sp. HCP3S3_D9 | reverse complement strand
GAATCTGACAGAGAGTAAGCCACTTGATAATGGTTACCGGTTTGTGTGGGAGTTTACACCAAGCCAGGGGAATGGAACCATTGCTGCGGTAGCACTGACTTCTAAGCAGGGCGGTGTGGCTGCTTATGGCAGTATGGAGAATTCCAAGGCTGCCTTTTATCAGATTATGGAGACAAGGCTTGAAACACAGACCGTGGAAGAACTTGCGGAGCTGTTAAGTGCGGTGGAGGTGGATTTTGAGAACAATATCCTGATCAACATGCGGTTCCAGGACAGCTCTGTGATTATCCATAAGAGAAGGATTCCGGTGTTTACTCTGGGACTGAATGACAGGCTGAATGATACGACCAATGACCTGCTGGAAGAGAAGGTCATTCCCTGCAGTACCTTTAAGTTTCTGGGGAGCTATACGCCTTATGGGGATTTTCTGGACGGGCATGACGGGTACTGGTATGGGTTTGCCAATCAGGCGAATTTCTCCGGGGATGCAAAGATGTACTGGGTGAAGATTAAAAAGGATGATTACACCATGACAGAAGGTGTATGGACATTGTCCAACTGTTATTTGAAGGCAATCGGGTATTTCAAGGTCGATACTTATGCACAGCGTGGTGTGAGAGGTGTCATCCGGAATGGCTATCTGTATCTGACTGCTTATGATGATGCAGGAATCTATAAAATCAATCTCAACAATTCCACGGATGTGACATTGATTCCTTTTGGATTTACTTCTGCCGGGAAGTCTCAGACCGGTTCCGGAACCTGTGCGAATTATCTGTTTATGGTAAATGACCTGATTATCGGATGGGATTATCAGATTAAGCCGGATGATACGGTAGTGCAGACGGTTGGAAGTACAAGGCTTCTGAATCTGGGTACGCCGCTTTTTCAGTACAAGGAATTCTGCTTTGGCTGGGGCGGTAACTATGGTTCGGATTACAGAATGTGCTTTCTGTTGACACCGTATCTGGCCAGTATCAACAATCTGAGTACTGCCGTGGTGAAGAAGACTACGGATAAGATGATGAAGATTACCTATGAGCTGACGGAAGAGGACAGCTGATAGGGATGGAATTATGGGATGAGGCAGTTGCTCTAAGAGGGGCAGCTGCTTTTTCTATATACATTTTAAGGAGGATGAGAGGATATGAAAGAGTTTTGGAGTATTGTGCAGTTGGTGTTTACGGGAATCGGCGGCTGGATTGGGTACTTCCTGGGAGGGTGTGATGGTTTGATTCTGGCATTGCTTTTATTTGTGGTGGCGGATTACATCACGGGAATTATGTGTGCGATTGCAGATAAGAAGCTCTCTTCGGAGGTTGGATTCAAGGGAATCTGCAGAAAGGTACTTATCTTTATGCTGGTAGGAATTGCAAATGTGTTGGATGTGCAGGTCATCGGAAATGGTTCTATTTTAAGAACGGCGGTGATCTTTTTTTATCTCAGCAATGAGGGGATTTCTTTGCTTGAGAATGCGGCTCATTTAGGATTGCCGATTCCGGAGAAGCTTAAGAAGGTGTTGGAGCAACTGCATGATCGCAGTGAAGAGGACAAAAAGGATGGTGAGTAAGAATGGGATATACAAACAGTCCGCTTGTGGCTTATACGAAGCTTAGTCCGAATCATTCAGGACAGCGTACCCACAAGATTGACAGAATATCACCGCACTGTGTTGTAGGACAGTGCAGCGCAGAAGGCTTGGGAGATTGGTTTTACAGACCGTCCACCCAGGCCTCTTCCAATTATGGCATTGATAAGGATGGCAGGGTTGGCATGTATGTCGAAGAAAAGAATCGTTCCTGGTGTACTTCCAGCAATGAGAATGATCAGAGAGCGGTTACCATTGAGTGTGCATCCGGCAAGGTGGAACCTTATGCTATGAATGAGGTGGTCTATGACAGGTTGATTGATCTGTGCGTGGATATCTGCCAGAGAAATGGCAAGAAGAAGCTGCTTTGGTTTGGAGATAAGCGGAAATCTTTAAGCTATCAGCCAAAGGAGGATGAGATGCTCATCACGGTTCACAGATGGTTTGCCAATAAGAGTTGTCCGGGGAACTGGCTTTATGCAAGGCTGGGTGATTTGGCTGCGAAGGTTACAGCGAGACTTAGCGGTGGAGAATCAGAAGCGATTCCTTCAGGGATGCAGGCAAGAGAGTTCCAGAATCTGACGGAGGCACAGGTGATTGCCAAGATTGGTGCATTGTTTTCAGCTGACCAAAAGAAGTCAGGGATTTTGGCATCCGTGTCTATGGCGCAGTTTATTCTGGAGAGTGGTTATGGAAAATCAGAACTGGCTCAGGGGGCGAATAACTGCTTTGGTATGAAGAAGTCCTTGAGTGGTAATACCTGGTGCGGAAGCACCTGGGATGGCAGTTCTGTTTATACCAAGAAGACACAGGAGCAGAATGCCGATGGAAGCTATATGACCATCACGGCTGATTTCAGAAGGTACAGCTGTGTGGAAGATTCCATTGCAGACCATAGTGCTTATCTGCTTGGAGCGAAGAAGGGTAGCAAGCCTCGATATGATGGGCTGAAAGGGTGTACGGATTATAAGAAGGCAGTGCAGATCATCAAGGATGGTGGGTATGCGACTTCGGTGACCTATGTGGAGAAGCTGTGTAACATTATTGAGAAATGGAAGCTCACTCAGTACGATGTTGGTTCTTCTGGTGGCGCTGGTGATACAGTGATTAAGTATTATAGGGTAAGGAAGAGTTGGGATGATGCAAAGTCTCAGCTTGGCGCTTATACTGTACTTGCCAATGCAAAGGCTATGGCTGATAAGCATACGGGATATGAGGTTTATGACTGGAACGGCAAGCAGGTTTATCCTGAGGTGGCAGATGATGCTGCAGCTGGGATGACTAATGCGGATTGTCCGTTTATGGTGAAGGTAAGTATTCCTGATTTGAATATTAGAAAGGGTGCTGGAACGAATACAGCTAAGACTGGTGCATATACAGGTGTTGGGGTGTTTACTATCTTGGAGGTTAAGGACGGTAAAGGTGCTGATGCAGGATGGGGAAAACTGAAGTCTGGAGCTGGATGGATTTCGTTGGATTTTTGCCAGAGAGTATAAGTGAATAAGGAAATGTGAGCCTGCGGGTGTTGGGAGAAAATTCTGATGCTGCAGGCTTTTTTTGTTGCAAAAAAGCTGAAAAAAGCCGATATTATAGTTAAGGTCGGATTTCATATCTATAGGGTACATTTTTTAGGACTGCAATTCTGCTAAGCTGATATTGTACGATGTGGTGGAACATTGAAAAGATTGGAGGGTAACGCTTATGGCTAAATGTATATGCCCAAAATGCAAATCTGAAAATATTATACCGATTATGTATGGTTATCCTGCTCCGGAGGCAATGGAAGCAGCTGTTGCAGGAGAATTGAAACTTGGAGGTTGTGAGGTCTATATTGATGGCTGTGATATGCCAGATAAGTTCTGTAAAGATTGTGAATTTGAATGGAGCGTTGATCATTTTCTTGCTGAAGACATTGTTAAAGTCAGATTTAGATATTGGTCGAACTGGGGATTTATGGATTCAGAATTATTAACAGAAGAACAATGGGCTTTCGAAGTATACCCGGATGGAACTATCAAGTATTTTGCATATCCGAGGGCGAGTCGAAGAGTTCTGGATAAGGATGAGATTCGTATTTCATCAGATAGAGTAAATGATTTCTACAATCAAGTTATATGGCTATATCGTCCTTGGACAGAAACCGTAGATTGTCGTGTTTGTGATGGATGCAGCTATGAATTGACAATTACATATAAAGATAATAGAAAGAGAAAATTCAGTGGTGATATTGGCGGTGGAACTATTGATGAGACAATAATGAATTTTCTTAAATCAATTTCGGAAATGAAGCAAAAGATAGAGGGGGAAGATGCAGATGAGTAATAGTAAGATAACTTTGATAAATGGTTCCTGTGCAGATCAGGAAGTAGACGTTGTAGTTAATGCTGCTAATGGCGGTCTATGGGCTGGTGGCGGAATATGTGGTGTGATTTTTAAAAAAGCTGGTATGAGAGAACTCACTGATGCTTGTAATAAACATCAAACACCGGTAAAAGATGGTGGAGCAGTAATCACGCCTGCTTTTAATATGATTAATGCAAAAGCAATCATACACGCAGTTGGACCTGATTTTGGCAGAACGCCTTCTGCTTTCAAGGAATTATTTGAGGCATATTACAATTCTTTAGTTGTACTAAAGGAAAATGGGTATCATAGCATCTCGTTTCCGTTGATAAGTGCAGGAATATTTGGAGGCAATTTGCCTAATCCGGTTGCTGAGTCTACAAAACAATGCTGCAGAGCTTATAATAAGTTCGTGCAGGACTTCCCTGACTATAATGTTGATGTTAAGCTGTGTGCTTTTTCGTCAAATGAAATGGTTGAGGCAAAGAAGGAATTTGATAATTACTTTTGTTAGTGAAGGAAATGGATAAATGACAGGTAGAATATCATACACGGAAGAAAAGATGAATAATATCAAGCTTCAGGTTCAAAAGCTTATTGGTATTGTAAATGAATTGGAGGCTGATTTTCCAGGGAGACATTTCACTTTGGATGGGCATCTTGTGGGAAGCATCGGAGAAGTTATGGCGGCCTATTATTACGGTGTGGAACTATATACTGCATCGGCGGTTGCTCATGATGGAGAAGTTGATGGAAAAAAGGTTCAGATTAAGATTTCACAGCAGGATAATATTGTCATCAATCATGAGCCGGAATACCTTATTGTTCTGTACTTGAATAAAGGTGGTAATATCTATGAGGTTTATAACGGACCGGGAAAAGAACCTTGGGAAAACGCTAGCAAGCGTGATAGTCATAATAATCGTCACATGATGGTAAATAAGTTGATGGAATTGGATAAGGCTGTTTGTGATGATGAGAGGATATCGGCAATACATACAATTGAAAAGATGAGGCCGGAATATAAAAATAAAAAGAATAGAAAATCATAATTGTAATCATGGACATAATGCGTTTACCTAGACCTTCAGAAAAGTTAATCCTGCAGGTCTATTTTTTTTATCTTTTTTCGGCTTTTACCGGAATTATCTCGTCAAAAGGCGGTTAGGAAGGTAGAAGGGCGCTGGATGTCCGGTGGACATCCGTTTAGCGCGGACCGGATTGGAAAGGAGACGTGCCTGAGATGAACGGTATCGAAAAAAGAGAATTGCCTTGGTGGCAGAAGTACACATTAACACTTAATGAAGCATCGGAGTATTTCGGGATTGGCTACAAGAAACTGAAGATGTTTGTTCAGGAGCATTCGGATGAGGATTTTATCCTCTGGAACGGAAACAGAGCACTGATCAAGCGTGAGCAATTTGAAAAGTATATGGACAGTCAGATGAATGTGATTTAGTTCATAAAAATTTTTCAATTTTCTTGTGGAAAAGGAGCCGTGTATGTGATAGTATATTGATACATAGTCGGATACATACTATGGACTATGTTAAATAAATATTATAGCATGGCTCCCTCAATCGAAAGGAGACGATGTTCAATGAGCGAAAAGAGACGCGATAGTAAAAATCGCATTCTTCGCACAGGAGAGAGCCAGGAAGCGGATGGACGCTATAAGTATAGATACATTGATGCCAATGGTAAGCGCAAGACAGTTTACAGTTGGAGATTGGTGGCTACTGATAGTATTCCAGCCGGCAAAAAAGATAATGCGCCTTTAAGAGATCAGGAGAAGGCAATCAACAAGGATTTAGATGATATGATTGTTCCTGATGGCGGCGGCTTGACGGTTCTTCAGCTTGTGAAGAAGTATATAGCAACTAAGACCGGAGTTAAGCATACAACCAGAGCAGGTTACGGAACTGTAATCAATATGCTGGAAAAGGAACCATTCGGAGCAAGGAGAATTGACAAGGTCAGATTATCCGATGCAAAGGAGTGGCTCATCAAATTACAGCAGGAGGATAAAAAGAGTTTCTCAGCAATTCATTCGATCAGAGGTGTTGTGAGACCTGCATTTCAGATGGCAGTTGATGACGATATATTAAGAAAGAATCCATTTGAGTTTCAACTTGCTACTGTACTGGTAAATGACGCAGTCACTCGTGAGGCCATTACAAGGAAACAGGAAAGAACTTTCCTCGAATTTATAAAAAACGATGCGCACTACTGCAAGTATTATGACGGTATGTACATTCTGTTTAAGACAGGGATGCGTATTTCGGAGTTTACAGGTTTGACGCTGAAGGATCTGGACATGGAGAACAGAACCATTAACATTGACCATCAGCTTCAGAAGACCGGGACGTTGGTTTACATCGATACTACGAAAACCTACGCCGGTACCAGAGTGATTCCGATGCAGGATGATGTGTATGAATGCTTTCAGAATATCATCAAGGCAAGACCAAAGCTTAAGGTGGAGCCGATGATTGATGGCTACTCAGGATTCCTTTGCTTCGATAAGGACGGGAAACCGATGGTGGCTATGCACTGGGAGAAGTACTTCCAGCACGCAGTTGATAAGTATAACAGCATTTATCGCATTCAGCTTCCGAAGATCACACCTCATGTATGCAGACATACGTACTGCTCTAATATGGCAAAGTCCGGAATGAATCCTAAGGTGCTTCAGTATCTGATGGGGCATTCGGATATCAGCGTCATTCTCAACACCTATACTCATCTTAAGCTGGATGATGCGAGAGAAGAGGTTGAGAAGCTTGCTAAGAAGCAGGCAGAGGCTGAGACAGTGAAGCAGCTTGGTATGAAGGAAGATTCACATCAGGTGATTAAGCTTGGTAAGAGTGGTTGATAGACCAGAGAATACAATGGCTTTTATAAAAAATCAGCCATTGGTGAACGGCAAATATCAGCAAAAAAGCCGATGGTCTAAACTTGAAAAAACAGTCCAATTTAGACCAATTTTTAGACCATTTGATGGAATAAACATACCGAGATAAGCCGAAAAAAGCCGAGAAATGGGAAAATGGTCGATAGACTGAAAAAGTGCGCAAATGCCCTAAAAATAAGGAAAAACCGAGATAATCCGAGATAAGTTAGGAGTAAAAAATATATGATACGCGTATTATTTGTTTGCCACGGCACTACCTTAGCAAAATTCTGAAAAACCTTGATTTTACAGTATATTTT
>NZ_JBQHWS010000150.1:0-7201 GCF_052063845.1 Blautia sp. HCP3S3_D9 | reverse complement strand
TCACAATCGAGGATGATGAGCTGATTGTTGCTTTCCTTGATATGGATGAGAACCACAAGATGATCGTAGAGAACTCTGGTCTTCTGACAGTGGCAGCGCTTCGTCATCTGGATGTGAAGGGTAAGAAGATTGTTTCTATCTTAAGTGGTGGAAATATGGATGTGATCACGATGTCTTCTGTTGTTCAGCACGGCCTGATCCAGAGAGACAGAATCTTTACAGTATCCGTACTCATTCCGGACAAGCCGGGTGAACTGGTACGTGTGGCAAGCGTGATCGCAAAAGCTCAGGGTAACGTTATTAAACTGGATCATAACCAGTTTGTAAGCACAAACAGAAATGCGGCAGTGGAACTTAAGATCACACTGGAGGCATTTGGCACAGATCATAAGAATGAGATTGTTAAAGCTCTTGAAGATGCAGGATGCAGACCAAAGGTGATTCGCCCAAGTCTGTGATTGTCTCAGAGTAGCATCTGCCATGTAAATAAATGAAATGGGAGCTCTGGTGTTCAGTATATGGATGCCGGGGCTTTTTTGATGAGATTTTTAAGAAGAGTATCGGAAAAAATAAATTTGCGCTGTCAAGAGAAAATGCTTGACAGCACATTGGAAATAGGTTAATATAGTCAAGGTGATTACAGATGGAGAAGTTTGTAGAGCAAGGTTATTTATATGATTTTTATGGAGAACTTCTGACAGAGAGGCAGCAGCAGGTTTATGAGAGCGTGGTGTTGGAGGATTACTCGCTGAGTGAAGTCGCAGAGGATCTGGGCATCAGCAGACAGGGTGTGCATGATATGATCAAGAGATGTAACAAGACCCTTGAAGAGTATGAACAGAAGCTCCATCTTGTAGAGAAATTCCTGAATATACGGGCGCAGGTGAAGCAGATCCGTGTACTTGCCCAGGAATATCATTCCGATGAAATTGCAAATATTTCCAATGAGATTTTAGAGGAGTTATAACATATGGCATTTGAAAGCTTGACAGATAAACTGCAGAATGTATTTAAGAAGTTACGAAGCAAGGGCCGCCTGACAGAGGAGGACGTTAAGCTTGCTCTTAAGGAAGTAAAGATGGCTCTGTTAGAGGCAGACGTAAACTTTAAAGTTGTGAAGCAGTTTACCAAATCTGTACAGGAGCAGGCAATCGGACAGGACGTTATGAACGGTCTGAATCCAGGACAGATGGTGATCAAGATTGTTAATGATGAACTTGTGAAATTAATGGGAAGTGAGACAACAGATCTGCCTCTTCGCCCGGGAAATGAGATCACAGTGTTCATGATGGCAGGTCTGCAGGGTGCAGGTAAGACCACCACAGTTGCGAAGCTTGCAGGCAAGCTGAAATCCAAAGGTAAAAAACCTCTTTTAGTAGCCTGCGATGTTTACCGTCCGGCGGCTATCACACAGCTGCAGGTCAACGGCGAGAAACAGGGCGTGGAAGTATTTTCCATGGGAGATAAGCAGAAGCCTGTGGATATTGCAAAGGCAGCCATAGAGCATGCGAAAGCGTATCAGCAGAATGTCGTACTTATCGATACAGCCGGTCGTCTTCATGTTGATGAAGATATGATGCAGGAACTTGCAGATATCAAGGCGAACATTCAGGTAGATGCAACCATCCTCATCGTAGATGCGATGACGGGACAGGATGCGGTAAATGTAGCAAGCACATTTGCTGATAAAGTAGGAATCGACGGTGTCATTCTTACCAAGATGGATGGTGATACCCGAGGCGGTGCAGCCCTTTCTATCAAGGCAGTAACCGGTAAGCCTATTCTGTATGTAGGTATGGGCGAGAAACTTTCTGATCTGGAGCAGTTCTATCCGGAGCGTATGGCTTCCAGAATCCTTGGTATGGGAGATGTCATGAGTCTGATCGAGAAAGCGGAAGCTTCCATCGATAAAGAACAGGCGCAGGACATGCAGAAGAAGTTAAAGAAAATGGACTTTGACTTCAACGATTACCTTACCAGTATGGAACAGATGAACAAGATGGGCGGTATCGGCAGTATCCTGAATATGCTTCCCGGTATGGGTGGTAAGATGAAGGATATTGAGGGAATGATCGATGAGAAAGCCATGGACAGAACCAAATCCATTATCCTTTCCATGACACCTCAGGAGAGAAGCAATCCGTCAATCCTGAACATTTCCAGAAAGAACCGTATTGCCAGAGGCGCAGGAGTAGATATCTCCGAAGTAAACCGTCTGGTGAAGCAGTTTGAGCAGAGCAAGAAGATGATGAAGCAGATGCCTGGTCTTATGGGCGGAAAAGCCGGTAAGCGCGGTGGTGGATTTAAACTTCCGTTCGGACTGTAATTGAGAAGTTAGCGAAGCGGATAACGCTTTGACATAAAAGTTACTGTTTCATAGCTGAACAGTAATATAACATAAGAAAACAATATATTTTATTTAATGGAGGAAAAGAAACAATGGCAGTTAAAATCAGATTAAGAAGAATGGGACAGAAGAAAGCACCTTTTTATAGAATCGTAGTTGCAGATTCCCGTTGCAAACGTGATGGAAGATGTATCGAAGAAATCGGAACATACGATCCAAACCTTGAGCCAAGCGCTGTAACAGTTGATGAAGAAGCAGCTAAAAAATGGCTTGCAGCAGGAGCTCAGCCTACAGACGTTGTAGCAAAAATCCTCAAAGATGCCGGAATCGAAAAATAATTCAGATTTACCATGTAAGGTATTTCTGCAGCGTCCACAGGGGACGGGTCAGGGAGGTATGTAATGAAAGAATTAGTGGAAGTAATTGCAAAATCTCTTGTTGAAAATCCGGATGAAGTAGTTGTTACTGAGACAGAAAAGGAAGACGCGATCATCGTTGAACTGAAAGTCGGACCTGCTGATATGGGCAAGGTTATCGGACGTCAGGGAAGAATTGCGAAAGCGATCCGAACTGTAGTAAAAGCGGCTTCTTCAAAAAGCAGCAAAAAAGTGATTGTAGATATTCTGCAATGAAAATAAGGGTCAGGAGCTGTGGAACAATTCCCATGGCTCCTGATTTGGGTTTATAGGAGTCAGCAGATGGAAGATTTATTAAAAGTTGGTGTGATCACTACGACACACGGAATACGCGGGGAAGTAAAAGTATATCCTACCACAGATGCAGACAGATTTCTGGATCTGGATTATGTTCTGCTTGACACAGGCAGAGAGAAAAGAAAGCTTGAAATTGAGAATGTTAAGTATTTCAAGAACCTTGTAATTCTGAAATTCAAGGGGATTGATAATATTAATGATATAGAGATGTATAAGAAAAGAGAACTCTGGGTTCCGCGAGAAGAAGCGCAGGAGCTGGAAGAAGATGAATATTACATCGCAGACCTGATCGGAATGGACGTAGTTCTCGAAGACGGAAGCAAATTTGGAACTCTGAAAGATGTAATGGAAACAGGCGCCAATGATGTCTATGTAGTAGAGGATACCAAAGGCGAAGAAATCCTTCTTCCTGCGATCAAGGAGTGCATTCTTGACGTAGATGTGGAGAAGAATGTAATGACCATTCATCTGATGAAAGGATTAATATAAATGAATTTTCATGTTTTAACCCTGTTTCCGGAGATGATCGAAAATGGTATGAACACCAGCATTACCGGACGTGCCATCGCAAAAGGTCTCCTCACATTGGAGGCAGTGAACATCCGTGATTATGCGTTCAATAAACACCAGAAAGTGGATGATTACACTTATGGCGGCGGCGCCGGAATGCTGATGCAGGCAGAACCGGTTTATCTTGCCTATGAGGCGATCGCAGAGCGTACAGCAAAGAAGCCGAGAGTTGTTTACCTGACTCCTCAGGGACAGGTATTTAACCAGGCTATGGCCCGTGAGATGGCGCTGGAAGAGGACCTGGTGTTCCTTTGCGGACACTATGAGGGAATTGATGAACGTGTTCTGGAGGAAATCGTCACAGATTACGTGTCTATTGGAGATTACGTACTTACAGGCGGTGAGCTTCCGGCTATGGTTATGATGGATTCCATTTCCAGAATGGTCCCGGGAGTGCTGAATAATCAGGAATCCGGAGAGACCGAATCCTTTGCGGGAAATCTTCTGGAGTATCCGCAGTACAGCCGTCCGGAAGAATGGCACGGCAAAAAAGTGCCGGAGGTTCTCATGTCCGGTCATCATGCAAATATAGAGAAATGGCGCAGAGAGCAGTCAATTTACCGTACGGCAAAAAGACGCCCGGATCTTCTTAAGAAAGCAGATCTGACCAACAAAGAGTGGAACTACGTGCGCCAGTTAAGGAAACAGTGGAAGGAAGAAGAGGAGCAGACAAAATGAAAACATCAGATTTTTATTATGACCTTCCTCAGGAACTGATCGCTCAGGATCCTCTGGAGGACAGAAGTTCATCCAGACTGATGCATCTGTCATTGAAAGACGGCAGCATTGAACATCGTCATTTTACAGATGTTCTGGATTATCTGGAAGAGGGAGACTGCCTGGTTATCAATGATACAAAGGTAATCCCTGCCCGTTTATACGGACATAAAGAAGAAACAGGAGCATTGATCGAGATCCTGCTTCTGAAACGAAGAGAGAACGACATCTGGGAATGTCTGGTAAAACCTGGCAAGAAAGCCCGTCCGGGTGCGAAGATCACATTCGGAAACGGGATCTTAAAAGGTGAGATCATTGATGTGGTAGACGAAGGAAACCGTCTGATCCAGTTCCATTATGAAGGAATCTTTGAAGAAATCCTGGATCAGCTTGGTGAAATGCCTCTGCCACCTTACATCACACATAAACTGAAAGACAAGAACCGCTATCAGACTGTTTATGCAAAAAATGAAGGCTCTGCAGCAGCGCCGACAGCAGGACTGCACTTTACTAAGGAACTTCTTGAGAAAGTAAAGGAAAAAGGTGTCAACATTGCCCATGTGACTCTTCATGTAGGTCTCGGAACTTTCCGTCCTGTTAAAGTAGATGACGTAGAAAGTCACCATATGCATTCCGAATTCTACATGGTGGAAGAAGACCAGGCAAAGCTGATCAATGATACAAAGAAAGCTGGCAAGCGTGTAGTAGCAGTGGGAACCACAAGCTGCAGAACACTGGAATCTGCAACAGGGGAAGATGGAATCCTCAAAGCCGGAAGCGGATGGACAGAAATCTTTATTTATCCGGGCTATCATTTTAAAATGATCGATGCCCTGATTACAAACTTCCACCTGCCGGAATCTACACTCGTTATGCTGGTATCTGCACTGGCAGGTAAGGAGAATATCATGCATGCCTATGAGGTTGCAGTACAGGGGAAATATCGTTTCTTCTCCTTTGGAGATGCCATGATTATTATTTAACTGAATCAGGTAATTTCCCTGCTTCAATTGTGAAAAGCAATAAGCAGTGAAGGGGTGCATCCCCTGATAAACTGCGAAGCAGATATTGGTTTAAAACTATGAAGCGGAATAAAGTGAAAATAATTATATAATTATAAGAAAGGGCTGGAAGATGCAGAGATGTGTCATCCGGCTTTTTGATTGTATATACCAAACTTACATCACAAATATCACAAGATAAAATAAAAATACGAAAGCTGATGCTGAGATGGAGGGCGGTGCAAAATGGAATATCATACAGGTAGAAATTCAGGTTCCCGTACTTATACATCTGAGAAAAAACAAGGGAAAAATCGAAAAACAGCGGGTGTGATAGGTGCTTTTGCAGTTGTGTGTATGCTGTTTCTCGTAATTGCCGCAGGATATAAAATTTTGCCTTATATAAACAATTCAGAAGAAAAAGGCAGTTACAGGATTATTTCAGATGGATATGAAATGCTCACCCAGACGTATGATGGATATATGAGAATGCAAATGAATGGAAAATGGGGATATATTTCGTCAGATGGTAAGAAAGTTATCGATTATCAATATGAAAGAGGAAGAAGCTTTACCCAAATTGGATACGCTGCAGCGAAACAAAATGGAAAATATGGTTATATAGACGAGAAGAACCATTGGGTCATTCAACCAGAATTTATACAGGCAAAGGCATGTAATGATCATGGAATAGCAGCTGTAGAGTCTGAAGAAGGAATCTGGAAATTAATTCAGATAGAATAATTGGAATACAAAAAACTAAAAGCCGGGAAGCTCAAATGTAAACTTCCCGGCTTATTTTAGTATATCAACAAGATTGCTCCAAGAAAAAACTTATCAGCACATTAGAGCGTGTTAAAAAAAACATTCCTGTAATCTGCACGCCCCACTTTGCGGTATATTTTTTAAACATACTTTAGTTCATATCAATCAGATTATTATCCGAAATATCATCCTCCGAAGAATCTGTATCTGAAGAATTTTCACTTGAAATATCTGATTCAGATGAGCTGGTAGATGTATTACGGTTATTATATTCCGCAGTAAAAGTAGTTCCCTCAGCAGTAGAAATCCACGAACTTCGTTCATTAATCTTCTCCAGGATACGCGTTGCTTCATCACCTTCCGCAGGAGTTGGCTGATAATTATTGTATCCGTCATAAGCAGCAGAGGAAATAGAACAGGGAATAATATTGGTTACATTATCATTTTTTACTCCATCAGCATCAATAGTAAAGGTCTGCTGGTAGATCATGGTATCCATATCGCTCGGGGAACTGTTGCCGCCAAAACAGAAATTACCAAGACTGTATACAATATTCTTTCCCTTATAAGTTTCAATACCCTGAAGTACATGAGGGTGATGTCCACATACCAGATCAGCGCCCAGATCGATTGCCATGCGGCCAAGAGTTGTCTGGTTACTGTCAGGAACAGTTTCTGTTTCATTGCCCCAGTGGAAGATTACCACGATCAGCTGTGCACCATCTGCCTGCACTTTGGCAATATTATCTTTTAACTGCTGTTCCCGGTCAAGATGATCGTACAGTTCATAAATACCTACCATACCTACCTTGATTCCCTTTATATCCATAACAGCAGTTTCGTCATATCCGAAATGAACAATTCCTGCATCATCCAGTGCTGCCAGGGTATCTTCAAAGCCCTGATCGCCATAATCGTGGCTGTGATTATTAGCAGTATTTACTGCTTCCACGGAGCTGCCGGATAAAATAGAAGCATAGGAGGCAGGGGCTTTAAATGCAAATGTTTTGTCTTCCCGTTCATCTGAATCAGTAAGTGTTCCCTCGAAATTTGCAATGGTCAGATCATCAGCAGAGAAATTACTTCTA
>NZ_JBQHWS010000149.1:0-7314 GCF_052063845.1 Blautia sp. HCP3S3_D9 | reverse complement strand
ACAACATCCGGGATGGGTATTCTCCAAAGAACAAATTTACGAAGCAGTTTGGAAGGAGAATCCAAAGCACTGTGGCAGTGCAGTAGTAAATGTGATCAGCCAGCTTAGACGGAAGATTGGAGAGGAGTACATAGAAACTGTGATTAATAGTGGGTATAAGTTCATAGGATAAAAAGAATCGATGACAGTATGCTGTAATTGTCATCGGTTTTTTTATGGTTGAAGCAAGTCTTGTATTTAGATAAATTAAAAATATAACTTTTTAATGTCACCTAAAGGGGATATTTGGTGTGTACTATATAAAGGAGTAAAGTCAATGGAGCCGGAAACATTATTTATAAATTCTATGGATCAACTGTATCGGATGGCAAGGTTCATGTTGTCAGATGTTCAAGATGCAGAAGATGCAGTACAGGAAACATATGTAAGGTTTCTCATTAGAAAGCCTAAACTTAAAGATGAAGAGCATGGAAAGGCATGGTTTATGCGTGTTTGTATCAATATTTGTAAAAATCAACTTAGATTTAGAAACAGGCATCCACAATGCAATATCATAGAAGTAGACACTAAGGGGGTAGATTTTGGAGAACGGGAAATACTGAGAGAAATTTCTTTGTTGCCGGTTAAATTAAGGTCGGCTATGATTTTGTATTCCATAGAGGGGTATTCTGTAAAGGAAATTGCAGGAATATTGAAAATTTCTGAAGCGGCTGTTAAGAAAAGACTACAGCGAGGACGAGAACAGTTGAGTATCCGGTTAGGAGGTGAGATATCATGACAGGAAAAGAAGTATCAGAAAAGATTGTGCTGAATGAAGAAACAAAGTCTCGAATTATAGAGAATGGATATAGGATTGCTATGCAGAGAAAGAAAAATATGAAAAAGAGATATGGTATGGTATCTTTACTGCTTATAGTAGGGATTATGATGTTATATCTGGAAGGCAATTTGGGAGTGGAGAGAGACTATCCGATTAGAGTGTATGCGCAGGAAATATCCGAAGCAAATAAGATTGATTTGAAAGAACAAGAGGTATTTACACTTAAGAAAAAGCAGACTCCGTTGGGTTTGGGCTATGAACTGTATATGGCAGTAGATGAAGGATATTATTGTAAAACAATCAGTGATGCAACGGATGATGGTTTAGAAACCATTTTTTCGGGAGATGATTATATTTACTGGATTCCTGATTATTGGAAAAATGAAAATTTTAGGGTATATGATGAAGAAGGTAATTTGTTGGAAAATCAGAGTGGGGCTACATACTGTACAGCAACGGTTACTTATCGTGTGTATGACGAACAAGATATTTTACGGTTTCAGATGACTGTGAAACTTAAGGAAATGGATGGATCAGGGACAGGAGAAATTATAAAAATGATGTGCTATCCGAAAGAAATTGGCGGGGCAGGAGATCAAACGTCCGCATATGTAGTTCCATCGGGTATTCATGTTGTAGGTTTAGTGATTTTTTCTGTAATACTAATAATTTTAACTTATGAGGTATATTGGGTACGAAAAAAGTAATTGTAGTAAAACAAAGATACCCCATCATGAGTTTTTCACATTGCTTTACCTGGCATCCCATCCCTCTTGGGTTCTGTCCAAAGAGGAAATCTACGAAGCAGTCTGGAAAGCGGACCCGGAGCATTGCGGGGCGGCGGTGGCAAATGTGGTGTATTCGCTTAGACGGAAAATTGGAGATGGGTACATAGAAACGGTGGTCGGGAGCGGGTATCGGTTTGTGGGGTAAACGAACGTCCCAGAGTAGCAATGTAGGATTGCTGCTTTGGGACGTTTTCATGTACTCTGATAAAAAATCAAGAAGAAATCTTTATGGAATCTTCAAAATTACCCTGTATGCTATCCATGAAATTACAAGAAAGGACTTGATTACATGGATATGATTTTGAAAACAACAAATCTTTGTAAAAACTTCAAAGGGCAGATGGCGGTAAACAATGTGTCGCTGAACATCCGGCGCAATTCGGTTTATGGACTGCTGGGGCCGAACGGGGCTGGCAAATCCACGATTTTGAAAATGCTCACCGGCATTTTGCGCCCCACATCGGGAGAGATTGAGTTTGATGGCCACCCGTGGAGCCGCAACGACTTGCAGGCTATCGGCGCATTGATTGAAACGCCGCCCTTGTACGAAAATCTGAACGCATACGAAAATTTGAAAGTGCGATCCCTTGCACTCGGACTTTCAGATATCCGTATTGATGAGGTTTTGCACGTCGTTGATCTTACAGACACGGGAAAAAAGAAAGCAGGGCATTTTTCTTTGGGAATGAAACAAAGGCTCGGCATTGCCCTTGCGCTGCTGGCATCTCCCAAATTGCTGATTTTGGATGAACCGACAAACGGATTAGACCCCATCGGTATTCAAGAACTGCGGGAACTTATCTGCTCTTTTCCGGCGCATGGGATAACGGTGATTTTGTCCAGCCACATCCTATCCGAAGTAGAACAGATTGCGGATCACATCGGCATTATTTCCGGCGGGAAATTGGGGTATGAAAGCAAAATCGACAAGGACACAGATTTAGAAGAAATTTTTATGCGCGTTGTGGCAGCTAATAGTGAAAGGGGGAGAAACTAATGTTTTATCTTGTTCGCTCTGAGTTGTTAAAAATGCACCATACGTTTGCCCTAAAGCTGTTTATCGCGGCCCCTATTATTACTTTGGGACTGGGGTATTTCTTGAGTGGCAAATCCGTTCAGCTAACCGCCTATAATTGGTGGTATGCTTTAATCTTACCGATTACGATTGCTATTTGGTGCGCCAGCCTTATTAGCTGTGAGAAACGTACACAGTACCAGAATATTTTTTGTCTGCCCATTTCCATGAAAAAAGTCTGGCTCAGCAAGCTGCTGGCTGTTACTGTGCTGCTTTTCCTAACCAGCCTTATCATGTGGGGCGGCTGTACGGTCTTTGGTATTTTTACCGTAATGAACATTGATCCGCTTAACGGATTGACCGGGTGTATGCTATTGTTCTTTGCCTATATCTGGCAGCTTCCACTCATTATGTGGCTCACAAAAAAAGCAAATTATCTGGTTGGCGTCCTGCTCTCGTTTGGTTGCAATGTTGTTTTATCCATGATCGGGGCAGAAAGCAATTTGTTTTATATCAACCCTTTTGCCATTCCAGCACGCATTGTATGTCCCTTTTTCAAAATGCACCCCAATGGACTTCCCATTGAAAACGGTTCTTTCCTGCTGAATACAAGGCCAGTCATTCCAGCCATCGGGATCAGCTTAGTTTTAGCGGTACTGTGTTTCTGGCTTACAGCCTGGCCATTCGCTAAAGGAGATAGAAAACATGATTGAGTTATGGTATTATGTAAAAAGCGATTTTTTCAAATTGCGTAATTCTTCGTTTTTTTGGGCGCATATCTTATTTCCAATTTCCGGGGTAGCACTTGTGTTGCTCTATGCGGTATTTGCTGCTGTGAGTGATATAAACAAGATTGCGGTATTCTTTCAGATCTTCGCAATCGCATATCCTTTTGTTATCAGTATTGTTTGTGAAATTACCGCAGGACAGGAAATCCGGGCTGGGCATTGTCAAAATATTTTAGCCTTGCGTTCCAGAGCGAAAGCTATCTTATCAAAATTCCTGTTGCTTATCGTTGCAGGATTGTTCGCAATATTGTTCAGTATGGTTTTATTCATTGCACTACTTCCAGTGACAGGAACAAAACTGATTTTGCCGATATTTTCCCTTATATTACTGGCTCTGATCTTGTGGAGCAGTAATATCCTGCTATATGTGCTTTATATAGTTCTGGCGTTTCGGTTCGGAAGAACTGTCTGCATAGGTATGGGTGTTGTTGGCAGTTTATTAGCTGCGTTACTCCAAACGGGCTTAGGCACCGGCTTGTGGTTTGTGCTGCCGTATGGCTTCGGAGTACGTTTTACCGATTTCGCACTCAGATTTGCCTTGCGGGTTTTGCCTGTCATCAGTGCAGAACTTAAATTAGGGATGGGGTTGTGTGCAGGTATGACGATTCTGTTTATTGCGATTTTGCTCTTATGGTTTTCAAGATACGAGGGTAAGTATACAAATGATTAAGGGGGTGCTATACTATGGGGTGCTTAGGGAACATGATTTGGTTTCTGTGCGGAGGATTATGGCAAGGGTTAGCATGGACAGTAGCAGGCATCCTCTGGT
The DNA here is from genome assembly GCF_052063845.1 of Blautia sp. HCP3S3_D9. NCBI lineage: Bacteria > Bacillati > Bacillota > Clostridia > Lachnospirales > Lachnospiraceae > Blautia > Blautia sp. HCP3S3_D9. The sequence goes on along the minus strand of NZ_JBQHWS010000149.1, from coordinate 3,134 downwards.
GCATAACCATTATTGGCATACCGATTGGACGGCAATGCTTCAAATTTGCATCTCTCGCTTTTTTCCCTTTTGGAAAGGAAATTCAATATGGCGGCGGTGCAATGTCCACTTTGGCGAATTTTTTATGGATTATAATAAGCGGTATTCCTCTGGCTATTTCAGCAGCCTTAAACGGGGTGCTGTTATGTTGTACAATTATCGGCATACCGTTTGGAATGCAATGCTTTAAAATTGCGAAACTCGCCCTTATGCCTTTTGGGGCAACTGTACTTAAGACCTAATAGAAAAGAGGGATCGACATGGCAAACATATTAGTTGTTGATGATGAAAATGCAATGTTGCAACTGATAAAGCGTATTCTTGAAAAAGACGCCCATACTGTAACGCTTCAAGCAAATGCAAAAGCTGTTCTTGATATAGATTTCAGAAGATATGATTTAATTTTGCTGGATGTTATGATGCCGGATGTGGACGGTTTTGAATTGTGCAATCAAATCCGTTCCCGTGTGGATTGTCCTATCATTTTCTTGACCGCAAAAACACAGGAAAGCGACATTGTTCGCGGCTTGGGTATTGGCGGTGACGATTACATCACAAAGCCTTTTGGCACGAATGAACTGCTGGCCCGCGTAAATGCACATTTACGCAGGGACACCAGGGAAAAGAAATATGCGGTATCTATTTCAGGAATACTTTTCCATATCAACGCAAAGGAAGCAGAAATAAATGGGAATAAACTTCCCCTAACCAAAAGCGAATATGAAATTTGCGAATATCTTGCCCTGCATCGAGGGCAGGTCTTTTCAAGGGAGCAGATTTACGAAGCCGTTTTTGGCTTTGAGGGAGAAAGCGACGATAGCGTAATTGCCACTCATGTGAAAAATATTCGGAGTAAATTAGCAGCCATCGGATTATCCCCTATTGAAACAGTTTGGGGGGTGGGCTATAAATGGAAGTAAAAAAACTGCGCTCTATCTTCATGCGGTATATATTCGCAGTTGCTGTGGGTATCCTTTTCATTATCGCCATCAATTTTGGCCTATATATGCTCTGTGTAAATACAGAGGTCATTATTCCAGTTGTGAACATTGAAAACAGGATTACTGCTGCAACAGAAAAAATACAGACAAATGAATTGTTCGATGCAGCCGACATTCCAAACTTTTGTGATTATGCCGTTTATTCTTCTATGGGAGCATTTAAGTATGGCTCCCTATCAGAAGAAACAGCTAACACATTTTGGGTGGAGGCTGTCACAAATGGACAGGATCGGATTACCCCATATCGTGTTTTGGTTATCGACCATGGAGATGAAGTCATTCTTTTACGCTACCGCTTGACCTCACAATTCAGTAACGCCATGCTTCGTCGGATATGCCCGACAGCCGATCTCCTGCTTGTCGGATTGATAATAATTGAAGTTGTTATTCTTTTGTTCCTTGTTTCCTATTGGTTTGGGAAATATGCTGGCAGGAAAATTGACAAACTGCTTCTCATAACGCAAAAAATTGAGCAGCAGGATTTAGATTTTAAGATTGAAAGCAGCGGTATATTTGAAGTAGACCGCGCTTTATATGCTTTAGAACATTTGAAACAGGCACTAAGAATTTCCCTTGCGGAACAATGGCAGGCGGATAAAATACGGCAAGATCAAATTTCGGCGTTGGCTCATGATTTGAAAACTCCGCTAACTATCATTCGTGGAAATACGGAATTGCTATATGATACGGCACTTGCCGATGATCAAAAAGAGTGTGCGGACTATATTGAGGGAAGCGTTATTCAAATGCAGGATTACGTTGAAACGCTGATTGACATGACAAAAGCAAAAGAGAATTTTCCTTTTTGCCGCCAGAATATCAAATTATCTTCCTTGTTGCAGGAAATTCATACACAAACAAAAGGCTTATGCGTTGTAAAAAATGTTCGTCTGGAATGGAGAGAGAATTTTAATCAAGAATACATCTTTGCAGACAGAGAACAACTGATAAGGTCTTTCATCAACATACTATCAAATGCCGTAGAACATACACCGGCAGGAGGAATCGTTTCCTTTGATGTCCAAGAAAAAGACAATGCAATACTATTCTCTATTACGGATACGGGAAATGGTTTTTCTCCCGAAGCATTGAAACGAGCCACAGAACAGTTTTATATGGATGACCAAAGCAGAAATGCTAAATCACATTATGGGATAGGTCTTTATGTGGCGAACTCTATTATTACTCAACATAGAGGGCAGCTTCTATTAAGCAATTCTGAAAAAGGCGGCGGCGCACAAGTTACAGTTAGAATTCCATATTGATTGACTTCATGGACGGCTTCTGTGGCCGTCCATTTTTTCAAATCTTTATGAAATCCACAAAAATTCAAGTTATGATATTCACATAAAAGAAGTAACTGTTGGGCGATGTTGCTATGCTGGCAATTACTCAATCACCAAAATGGTCACGATTATCTTTTGAAGCTGTTGTTCAGGAAACTATTTCGCAACCTGACGGTGAAGTACGATTGATTGTTGAGCGAACAACAGAAATTTATAGTAGCCCTATGAACTCACTGGGTATTAGTGAAAGTACAGAAATAGTAGATACGGACGGAAATCCAATCAGGTGATATAGTCAAGGTTATTCTCAAAAACGCCTTTAATGAGGAAAAACCATTTTACTATCCAACAGTTTATGAAATTCAACTTATTAGCAACTGATTACTGAAAATTCTGCCGCACAATGATAAAGGAAAAAGTCCTTGTGCGGCAGGCTCTTTGCAATCTGTATTCTGCTAAAGCAGATCGCAAAATGAGCATTGTAAAGTCTATTTTCAGTTGTCGGCTCTGTTTGTTTTTGTCACATTCTGTCGAACGATTTTCAAAATATTAGACCGTTCAGAACTCATCCAGAACTTATCCGGAAGTCGGTGGTTTATAATGGCAGAAAACGAGAGAAACCAGCAGAAATAAGGAACTCTTGTCCTGCTGGCTTAACCAAGAGTCTTTTGTCACAGACTCACTTTATTGGGAGAAAAACTGTTCGGTTATACAGACCACGGTATTCTGTCTGGATATGTCCATTACAGAAATCATGGAATTGGAAGCATATCAGATTTATGTATTAGTAAAAAAAGAAAGTATTCCC
>NZ_JBQHWS010000148.1:0-7376 GCF_052063845.1 Blautia sp. HCP3S3_D9 | reverse complement strand
GCTTTGGCGAAGACAGAACGTGTCTGCAGTTCTGTAAATGTTGGTTCTACACGTACTGGTATCAACATGGATGCGGTTAAACTCATGGGTGAGATTGTCCTGGAAACAGCGAAAGCTACTAAGGATCAGGACTCTCTGGGATGTGCGAAACTGGTTGTATTCTGCAACGCACCGGATGATAACCCGTTTATGGCAGGTGCATTCCACGGTGTGACAGAAGCGGATACCATCATTAACGTAGGTGTCAGCGGACCTGGTGTTGTTAAGACTGCTCTGGAACAGGTAAGAGGAAAAGACTTTGAGACTCTCTGTGAGATGATCAAGCGTACTGCTTTCAAAGTTACACGTGTTGGTCAGCTGGTAGCTCAGGAAGCTTCCAGACGTCTTGGTGTTAAGTTTGGTATCGTGGATCTGTCTCTTGCTCCAACTCCGGCAATCGGTGACAGTGTTGCTGAGATCCTTGAGGAGATTGGTCTGGAACATGCAGGTGCACCGGGTACAACAGCAGCGCTTGCTCTGTTAAATGACCAGGTTAAGAAGGGCGGAGTTATGGCTTCTACAGCAGTAGGTGGTTTAAGTGGTGCATTCATTCCGGTCAGCGAAGATCAGGGTATGATCGATGCGGTGAATGCGGGTGCGCTTACGATTGAGAAACTGGAAGCGATGACTTGTGTATGCTCTGTAGGTCCTGATATGATCGCGATTCCTGGAGATACGAAAGCTTCTACGATTGCTGGTATTATTGCAGATGAGTCTGCCATTGGTATGGTGAACCAGAAGACTACAGCGGTTCGTCTGATTCCGGTAATTGGTAAGGGTGTTGGTGAAGTGGTTGAGTTCGGTGGACTTTTAGGTTATGCACCGATCATGCCGGTGAATCAGTTCTCTTGTGATGCGTTTGTTCAGCGTGGAGGCAGAATTCCGGCGCCGATCCATAGCTTTAAAAATTAAAACTTTAAGAATAAAGAGAAGAGCCAGAAACTTCGAAATTTGGAGTTTCTGGCTTTTGTTTTGTTTAGGAGGGACGCGGATTGCAAATATCCGCTTGACTGAATAGTTAAATTTAATTATAAGGATGCCAAGATGTTCAAGAGTCTAGTGTTGTCTTCGGGGTTCATGATGCAGAAGCGGATGTATTCTCCGTCGAGGCATTCGAAGGAGGAGCAGTCGCGGATCATGAGGCCTTGGCGGATGCAGGTGTCGAAGACGTCGTAGGAGGTGAGGCTTGGCTTCTGGATTTTGAGGAGAATGAAGTTGGCGTAGGCCGGGTAGGTTTTGTAGGTTGGGATTTCCTCTAATGTCTGGAGCAGTCGGGTACGTTCGGAGAGGATGAGTTCTCTGGTGCGGTGGATGTAGTCTTTATCCTGGAGCATGAGTTCGCCGGCAAGGGCTCCAAGGCTGTTCAGGGACCATGGAACCTGTTTTTCTTTCATTTTTTTGAGGAAGTCGAGGTTTCCTGTGATTCCGTAGCCGAGGCGCATGCCTGGGGCTGCGTAGAATTTGGATACGCCGCGGAGGACCATGAGGTTAGTGAATTCTTTTGTGAGGGTTACAGAGGTGATCTCGCTGATGTCAGGGGCGAATTCTACGTAGGTTTCGTCGATCATGACGAAGATGTTTTTCTCTGCACAGAATGTGAGGAGTTTTCGCAGGTTTTCTCTGGTGATAGCGGATGAGGTCGGGTTGTTTGGGTTGCAGATGATCAGGAAGTCGTATTTTCCCTCCAGAGTGTGGCAGAGGTCGTCTACATTGAGGACAAAGTTATCTTTTTCACGGAGATGGTAGTATTCCTGGGTGCTGCCGGAGAAGGAGAGTTCTCTGGAGTATTCGGAGTAGGTTGGTCCGAGGATCAGGGTGTGTTTCGGGTTTCGCTCCTGGATCAGAAGGGCGATGAGTTCGCTGGAGCCATTTCCGGGGAGAATGAATTCGGCAGGGACATTACAGTATTCTGAAATTGTGTTGCGGAGAGTTGTGTAGTCTCTGTCAGGGTAGGAGGACAGGATGTCCAGATGGCTGGCGAGCTGTTTTTTTACATTTTCAGAAAGCCCCAGAGGATTTACGTTGGCACCGAATTTTACAATATCCTTTTGATTTAGATGATAGACTTCGCATAATTTTTCAATATCACTTACGAGAAAGACCAATTTTGTATTAGGCATATTACATTCCTCATTTCTGTATAAAGTTTTATGCTGCTTATTGGCAGTAAGTATTTTCTGTTACTGTTTATGTGCACCGCAAAGTGTGTTGCGGGGCATGGAATGAACAATAACTATTTTCTATTTGGTATTTTAACACAATACAGTATTAATAACCAGTAAGGGAAAGAAAAGATGCCGGAGTTTCTAAAAAAGTCTGAAAAAGAAAAATAAATGTCTTGACATATGCACATTAGCGTGGTAAAGTAAACATATCAAAACCGATGAGAAAGAAGAGTAAACAATTAAGAATCATTCCAGAGAGCGGCAGTTGGTGGGAAGCCGTATGAAACTGATTGTCGAATGGCCTTTCGAGGGCGGTCCGAAATCTTAATAAGCGTGAGAGTAGGCACCGACGGGAACCGAACCCGTTATAAATCAGGAGTGTATGTTTGTACATGAGAAAGTGGACGATTCGTCAATTTGAGTGGTACCGCGATAATAAGATTCTTATTACCGTCTCAAGCAGCAGATAGCTTGTGGCGGATTTTTTTATATATAAAGAGAATCTGTTATATGGCATCCCCTGTAATGCAGGAAAATCTGCTGATGGCAGGTGGGTATCACAGCAGTTGACACATCCGGGAAAAAGAGGAATCCGGGGAGTTCTTTCTCACAGACAGTAACAAGGGATTGGCAAACATCCCTGAGACTATGGCAGTTAAAAAATCATGAACTGCTAAATAAGATGTAGAGAGAGGAAAAAAGACTATGAAAAAAAGAGTATTAGCAATCGCAGCAACAGCAATGGCAACTATGATGATGGCATCACCGGTTATGGCACAGGATTTCAAGATCGGTATCTGCAATTATGTAGATGACGCTTCCTTAAATCAGATCGTAGACAACATCCAGTCCCGTCTGGAAGAAATCGGCAAGGAAAAAGACGTAAACTTTGATGTATCCTATGATAACTGTAATGCAGATGCCAACGTTATGGAACAGATCATTTCTGATTTTCAGGCTGATAATGTAGATTTAATGGTAGGTGTTGCAACACCTGTAGCAATGCGTATGCAGTCCGCAACAGAAGGAACTGATACACCGGTTGTATTCTCCGCAGTATCCGATCCTGTAGGAAGCGGTCTTGTAGAAGACCTGGATGCACCTGGAGCAAACATTACAGGTACAAGTGATTATCTGGACACAGCATCCATCATGAAACTGATCCAGGCAGTGAACCCGGATGTAAAGAAGATCGGACTTTTATACGATATCGGACAGGATGCTTCTACAACAGCCATCCAGGAAGCAAAGGATTATCTGGATAAAGAAGGCATCGAATATGTAGAGCGTACAGGTACCACAACAGATGAGGTACAGCTTGCAGCAGATGCACTGGTAGCAGATGGCGTAGATGCGGTATTCACACCAACTGACAACACAATTATGACAGCAGAGCTTTCTATCTATGAGAAATTCATTGATGCAGGAATCCCACAGTATACAGGAGCTGATTCCTTTGCATTAAATGGTGCATTTGTTGGATATGGTGTTGACTATGCAAACCTTGGACAGAAGACAGCAGACATGATCGCAGACATCCTTATGAATGATGCAGATCCTGCAACAACACCTGTTGAAACTTTTGACAACGGTACTGCAACAGTAAACACAGAAACCTGCGAGGGACTTGGACTTGATCTTGAAACTGTTAAAAAAGATTTCGAACCGTTATGCACACAGGTAAACGAGATTGTCACAGCAGAGAGCTTTGATGATGTAGAGAAATAATAAGGATATTCGGACAGCATTTTGAATAAATTCAGAATAAGTTCTGAGTTTATGGAATCCATTGTACCGATTGAAAAGACTGATAGTTGTCGGATGAGGATTTTAGTAAAATATTTTCTGAATTAAAATGAACAGCAGCAGATATTTTCTGTTGCTGTTCATTGAATGTAATAAAATAAACACAAACTGGAGGAAATTATCGTGACTATTGCGACTATACTCTCTCTTGGAGAGACCGCACTGAAGCTTGGCCTGATCTGCTCACTGACAGTTCTTGCCCTGTTTCTCAGCTATTCCATGCTGAATGTCTGTGACCTTTCCACTGATGGCTGTTTCACACTGGGAGCAGCGGTGGGAGCGGCAGTGGCAGTCAGCGGACATCCTTTTTTATCAATTTTTGCAGCTATGGCTGCAGGTGTATGCTCGGGCTTTGTAACAGCCATACTTCAGACAAAGCTGGGCGTTGACAGCCTTCTTGCAGGAATTATCGTTAATACGGCTCTTTATTCTGTGAATATTGCAGTGATGGGAGGTTCCTCCCTGATTAATATGAACAGAACAGAGACGGTATTTTCCATGATGAAAGAAACATTGAAAAGTACACCGCTGAAAGGAAGAGGAGATATTGTAGTTGCTTTCATTGCAGTAGCCATTGTGATTGCCTTCCTTGTATTTTTCTTAAGAACAAGACTTGGTCTGGCGATCAGGGCAACAGGAAATAATGCAGATATGGTAAAATCCTCATCTATTAATCCGGTATTTACTACGATTGTAGGTCTCTGTGTTGCCAACTCCTTCACAGCACTTTCCGGATGCCTTCTGTCTCAGTCACAGAAATCTGTAGATATCAATATCGGACAGGGAATGGTTACCATCGCGCTGGCTTCCCTGCTGATCGGTGGTACGATCCTTGGCAGAGGTGGAATTTTTGTGAGAGCGGTAGGCATGGTACTTGGATCCTTTATTTTCCGTCTGGTATATACGGTTGCACTGAGATTTAATATGCCGGCATTTATGCTGAAACTGGTATCTTCTGTGATCGTTGTGCTGGCTATTTCAGGTCCATACCTGAAGAAACAGTGGCCGCAGATTAAGAGAAGAATGACTCACAGGAAGGGAGTACAGTGATTTATGCTGAAGATTGAACATATTTCCAAGACCTTTAATCCAGGTACGGTAAACGAAAAACAGGCTATCAGTGATTTATCCCTGAATCTGGAGAAAGGTGATTTTGCAACGATCATCGGTTCCAACGGTGCTGGTAAATCTACTCTGTTTAATGCAATCTGCGGAGATTTTCTTACAGATTCCGGCATGATCATGCTGGATGGACAGGACATTACTTTTATGCCTCAGCATGTACGTGCAAAGACCATCGGCCGTCTGTATCAGGATCCTATGCGAGGAACTGCGCCTGGAATGACTATAGAAGAGAATCTGGCACTTGCAGCAGGAAAAGGCGGATGGCTTTCCCATGTGTCCAGGCAGGAGAAAGAACGTTTTCATGAAGAGTTAAAGCTTCTGGATATCGGACTTGAAAAGAGAATGACTCAGCCGGTAGGACTTCTTTCCGGCGGACAAAGACAGGCACTGACACTTCTCATGGCAACCATGAACCCGCCTAAGCTTCTGCTTTTGGATGAGCATACAGCAGCCCTTGACCCGGGAACTGCGGAGAAGGTGCTGAATCTTACGAAACGGATTGTGGAAGAACATCAGCTTACCTGTCTGATGATCACCCACAATATGCAGTCAGCCCTGGATCTGGGAAATCGTATCCTGATGATGGATTCCGGAGACATTGTGCTGGATATCCATGAAGAGGAAAAGAAAGGCCTGACAGTGGAAGGTCTTCTGGAGAAATTTAAGACAGGTGCAGGTAAGATGCTGGATAATGACCGTATTCTTCTTTCCGGAGAAAAATAAATATAAGAGAATGAATCCGCATAAAAGAAGCTAATATTTATGTGGGTTTCAGTAAATAAGATATCCGTCTCTGACAGATTATATAAATCATCAGGGACGGATATTTTTTTGTGGGAAAATCTATTCGATATCAGAAATTCGCAGATTAAAAGAATCTGCGAAAACCATACTCCTTTTGCTGCGTATTTTGGAGGATTATGAAATGGGCATAAACCTTTTCAAACATAATAAAGAAGCGTACAAAGCAGCGACAGAAATGCTTGAACAGACTGGAATGGCAGCAATCATCCATCCAACCGGAACAGGCAAATCCCTGATTGCCTTCAAACTGGCAGAAGAACATCCGTTAGATCACTTTTTATGGCTTTCCCCAAGTGAATACATATATCAGACCCAGCTGGAAAACCTGAATATGAAATTCCCAAACATTCAGTTCATGTCTTACAGCCGTCTGATGAAGAACGAAGACAGCATTGAAACCCTGCATCCGGATTACATCATCCTGGATGAATTTCATCGCTGTGGTGCCGCAGAATGGGGCAAAAGCGTCAGGAAACTTCTGAACGCCTGTCCAAATGCGAAGAGACTCGGGCTGTCCGCGACCAATATCCGCTATCTGGACAACCAGAGAAATATGGCAGAGGAGATTTTTGATGGAAAGATCGCATCCGAGATGACACTCGGAGAAGCTATCGTCCGGGGAATACTCCCGGAACCGAAATATGTGATAGCCATGTATTCATATAAGAAAGAACTGAATCAGTTAAAGAAAAGAATCCAGGCGTTATCGAATCAGGGCCCCATCACAGAGAACCAGAAACTGCTTGAGCAGCTGCGCCGCGCACTGGAACAGGCAGAAGGGCTGGACATTGTGTTTGAGAAGCACATGGAAAAGAAAAATGGAAAATATATCGTCTTTTGTTCCGGTAAAGAACATATGGACGAAATGAAAGAGCAGGCCAGTACGTGGTTTCGCCGGGTAGAACGTGAGCCGCGGATCTATACAGCGTTTTATAACGATACTGCTACAGACAGAGAATTCAGGGAATTTAAGAAGGATAACAGTGCACATCTGAAGCTTAATGAAGGGGTTCATGTGGATGATGTGGACGGTGTGATTCTTCTGCGCCCGACGGTGTCACCGATCATTTATCTTCAGCAGATCGGGCGTGCATTGTCAGCGGGCAGCGGGAAGACACCGGTTATTTTTGACCTGGTTAATAATTTTGACAGTCTTTCTTGTATTGACTGTCTGAAGAAAGAAATGGAAGAAGCATTTGTGCTGTTTCCGACAACGTATGGGAAGGGGCTTCGCTTTAGTGAGCGCTTCCACATTACGGATGAGACGAAGGACTGCAGGATGCTTTTCCAGAAACTGCAGACGAATTTAAGTTCCGCCTGGGAAACCTATTATTGCTAACTTCCCATTTTTTTCCTACTCACACCCTGTTATTAGCTAAAACAAAAGGTTTTAAAGTTTTTTGCTAAGTAAACATACCTACTCATTTATCCACCAAC
>NZ_JBQHWS010000147.1:0-7523 GCF_052063845.1 Blautia sp. HCP3S3_D9 | reverse complement strand
CCTGCATTTGCAACCAACGTGTCCCCCTCCTGAACAGAAGGCATTTCCTTTTCATCCGAAAAGAAATCATCATCTGTCTGTTCCGAAGTAAACTCATCTTCAGTGTCATTGAACTCTCCATTGTTATCAAGCTCCTCAGGAACAGAAATTATATCTTCGTTTACCGCATTATCCGGGTCAGTAAAAATGTCTGTACCATATGCAGGAGCAACATTCATTAGAGCTATAGAAGAAGCCAGTAATAAAGCTAACAATTTCTTTTTCATCTTTCAAATCCTCCTTGGAAATAATGGTGGTTTTGTGTTGGAGTTGCATTGTACCAAATCAGTGGTCTGGTACATCGAAAGAATTATTCTTATATAATCAATATAGCACACAACTTCTACAACGTCTATGACAGATTATGTTGATTTAGTGCGTGAAATTGCCAGCCAGAAACTGCTCAGCGGATATAAAGAAAGACTCCGGTCGCAATGACCGGAGCCTTCTTTTAGGAATCTGTATTAATTACCCAAATGGATTATTTAACTTTAGCTGTTTTTAAGTTTGACCATGGGCTAAATACTTTTTTGCCATCAAGAGATGTTCTGTTGAATGCATGCATTCCGACTGTCCATGTTCCAGCTGGCACATTCTTGAATGTAGCTGTTACTGTGCTCTCTTTGAGGTTAAGTACTTTGTGAGCACCATAATTGTATGGACGTAACTCACCATTGTCTTTCTTGGAAGATGTTCCAAGAACTACATCGTAACCTGTTGCGTTAGCAGATAATTCATATGTTACTTTAACGGTAGAACCGCTTACCTTTACACTCTTGATAACTGGTGCATCTGGTGTAGTTGAAGTTACAGAGAACTGGAATCCGTTGGACCATTCTCCAAATACTTTCTTACCGTTTGCATCACGTGTCCAAGCGTGGCAGTATGCATAATATGTGCCCTGATCTACATATTTGAATGCTGTAGATGTTTTAGCCTGATTTTTGTTTACAACTGCGTAATTTTTATTTTTAATGCAGTCTTTGTCTGTAGAAATTACATAGTCATAACCAGAAGCTCCGTCTACTTCATCAGAAAGGACTACAGTAGCTTTATTGCCAACAACTTTAACATTGCTGATCATTGGAGCACCAACTTTTCTGCCACCGATTTCAACGTTTACAGAACCTGTGTAGTTCTTTCCGCCATCAACTACGGATACAGTAGCGGTTCCATCACCGTTATCTTTTACAGTAAAGTTTTCTTTTTCTTCGATAACATTACCGTTTGTTACTGTTGCTTTCAGATTCTTATCTACAACTACTGTACAATCTTTGAGGTCTTTTTTGTCAATACCCCATACAAAAGCTGCTGTTCCATATACATTGTTGAATGAATATCCACCCATTGGAATTACTTCAACCTGATATGGTTTAGTTGTTGTTGCATCTACAAATTTATCTGGTGTAGTTTTTCCATCAATGGAACTAAGTTCAATTTTGTAATCAGTACCCTCTACTAAAGTTTTACCATTAACTGTAACAGTTACTTGCGGTGTAACAGGTTTTCCACCAGCATATGTTCCGTTAGTTACAGAGATGTTTCGAGCTGTAAAATAAGACGCCTCAATAGTAAAGCTTGCTAAATCAACAATATTGTTCTGCAGGACAGATTTTTCATTGGTCAAATCATCATACTGATATAAAACACCATTTTCAACAGTATATGAAATATTATCATGAGCAGAATCACTGAAGTGAATTACAGAACCTCGCTGATTTTTTAATGTTAAGGTATTTGCTTCATAATTTCCTTTGGCTACAACTGCAACAAAACCAGTTCCTGCATTTATGTTATTGATATATTTAATTTCATAATCTGTATCTTTGGTAGCTTTAATGCCAGTACCTGGTGTAAAAATTTCACTTCCAAATTTCTGAGCTTCACCATCATATGTAAAGTTAGTAATATCAGCAAATTTGTAGATTGGATCAATATCTACCTTTGTTTTATCTGACTTATAAAGCTTTAATGTACCTGTCAGTTCTTTTCCCTGAATGTTAAATTTCTGTGTTTTAGTCCCAGTAAAGTTGGTGTTGTTTGTTTTTGGAGAAATTGTAACACTTCCCATTTCTTTGCCGGCACTTATATTATCACCATAGGATACATAAGTAACATCAAAGTATTTGGTAACATCAACTTTTCCTAACATTACTTTGCTTACTAATGGTTTTACCTGTCTTCCAGAATATTTAAAAGTATTTGCCTTTCCAGCTACAGCTACAGCTTTTGTACCATTTGCGGCTAAAGTAACAGAAACATCTTCAGCTTTTGCAGGAGTGATCTCAAATGTAGCAGATGCAGTTGTTCCATCATCGTATTCGCTTCCCTTGGTCGGTACAACAATTACGGTTGCTGTTCCTGCATTAATGTTGTCTTTGTATTTCAAAGTATAATCAATACCTTTATCCAGAGTAACAGTTCCATCTTTTACAACAACATTTGCAGAAATCTCTTCCCCTGTAAATGTGTAGGAAGATTTTTCAACTGTAATACTTACATTGCTGATAGATTTTTTTTCAATCTTTGAATATGCAATGAGTTCGTCAGTACCAGTTGCTTTTGTATAATTTCCGTCCTTTGCAAGAGTTGCTACTGCAAATACATAATCACCTGGTACATTTGTACCTGCTGCTGCCTTGATTTTTGCAGTTGTGTTAAGAGAATTAGGATTGGATGTTTTTACATAATAGTATTTAACAGTGTAATCTTTATCATAAGTAAGCGCTAATTTTTTATCCGCATTACTATCTAATGCTGTTTCAAATTTTAATCCCATTGCATCTTTATACAGAGATGCATCATAATTATTTGCAGAGTTTACAGTAACTTTAGATTTCGCTGTAAAATCACCAGCATTAACAGTATCAGTTACAGTATCTGGCTTAATTTTGAAGTATACTTCTTTTACACTGCCAGCATAAGAGTCTTTTCCTGTGATAATTACCTTGGCATATCCGGCATTTACATTATTTTCATAAGAAACAGAATACTCAGATGTTGTTAATTTGTGGCTTTGATTATTCTCATCAAGGAATGTCACTTCAATAGCTTTGATTTTTTTGGAATCTAAAGTATAAGCCTCCCCAGTATACGGAACTTCTGCAGTTGTAGCTGTCTTTGATGTTACAAGCTGTGCATTAACTCCATTATCAAATGTTGCCCATACAGTTCCAATAGATCTGTTTACAAGAGTAATTGGAAGCGTAATACTTCCTTCTACATTTGTTGAGTCAGAAGAATAACTGATTGTAACAGCTCCTTCTACAACACCTTTCTTATCTGCATTAGCGGCATCAAAAACAACTTTATTTACCTGAATAACAACATTATTACCCAGTGAATCTAATGTAAAGGATTTTCCATCCTTTCCAGTCAATTTAACATCGACAGGGTTGATAGATGCTGTTGGTTTTCCCTTGAAATCACTAATGCTGTATTCTTTTGTAATCTTTCCAGTGCATTCACTCAGATTACGTTTAACAATTGCATATGTATTTTCAGTTTTTACTTCACCAAGTGTTCCGGTTGTATCAAAGTTTTTCAAAATTTTCTGAGCAGCATCTGTATCAGCAAAATTCATCCATGCGTCGGATTTAACAGAATATCCTGTTCCAACTGCTTTATCTGTTCCTTTAACAGAAAATTCTGGTTTAAGTGCCTCTGTAATATCAACTTTTTTCTGTGTATCAGCATTAACTTCTACTTCAAGTTTAACATCACTCTTGCCGAAGCTCTGTACAGTGCCAGTATAACCAAGAGAAGTTGTTACTAAAGATGGTTTCAGATTATCTTTAGTAATTGCTAATGGAGTAATTGTATAAACAGCTTTGGCTGTTTTTCCTGTGAATCCATATGCTGGAGATGAAGGGTCATCTGTGCCATCAATTGTTCCATAAACAGTAATTTCTTTATCTGTTACATTTGTAAAATCGTTACCTTCTACTTCATAATGCCAGTTAATCTGATCATTAGTAATAGTCTGGTCTGCCCCTGCTAATGAGTATTCATATTTAGTAGTAGGAGTTGGTTTATTTTCTTCACCATTATATACAACAGTACCTGTGGTTATATAATAACCATTTGAATCAGTTGATGTACTTGTTGTAGTAAATCCTTCACCAAAAGTAAGTGCCTTACCACTTGTGTTTTTAGATAATAAAGCAGTTATATCGTAAGCTTTAACAACGCCGCCAGTAAGTACTACACTAAATACTGTAGAAGATGTCGTTGTAGCATACTTAGTCTTATAAATTCTCAAAGATATAGTTTTTCCATAGTCTTCTTTAACTGGTGTATAGCTTAATTCAGAGAGATTCTCAACAAATCCTGTAGCATTCTTTCCAGCTGCTTCTACGCCATCTGCCATCCAAGTATAATTAAAATCTTTGACATCAACTCCTTTGTTGGTAATACTTCCTGAAGCTACCGTAATAACGTTTTTAGGGCTATTACCCCATGAACCAACTTCACTAAGTTTCAGATTTGAAACAGTATAATTTTCTTTATTAATTTCAGTGCCATCATCAACTTCCTGTGCTGCAGGAGCATCTACTGTGCTATCAATAACAGGAGTTTCTGCTGTATCATCTGAAAATGCAGCTTCAGTAGTTGTATTATCTACTGCCGGAGCTTCAGTCTCAACAGCAACATCTGCACCATCACTGAACTCAGCAGCCCATACCGGCACATTAGAAGTAGCAAGCATTGCAACAACAAGTGACATACTTAATGTCTTTTTTACCATGCCCTTCTTTGTGTTTTTAATCTTTGTCATGATTATAGTTCCCCTTTGGGTAGTGGATAGGTTAATTTTTGATTAAAAAGCACATTCTCTGATTAGAAATTCATGCACAACCCTGAAAAAATAGTTATTTATAACTGCCTTTTTTACGTATTAGAGCGGTATTTTTGTAGTTATATGCTCTTTTACAACTGACGAAATAAAAAAAAGAACAAATTAAACAAATCGACTCTGCACTTTTCAGATTTTTAATAATTTTTATAGTTCCTTTCGTGGAAACAAGGTAATAATTATGCTATATTGATAACAGAAATAAATCAACGGGAGGTGCTGGATACGGCGGAAAAAAATAAGATCAAACCGTATACCATACTGAAGAACTTCTGGAGAGACAACAGACATTTTGCGGATCTGTTCAATGCAGTATTTTTTAACGGGGAACAGGTGCTGAAGCCGCAGGATCTTACAGAAGCAGATACGGATGTTTCCTCCATGCTGAAATTTAACGGTCATGCGGAAACAGTACAGAAGATCCTGGATGTTGTAAAGAAGACGGCATATGGTGTGGACTTTGTTCTCTGGGGACTGGAAAATCAGGCAAAGATCCATTATGCGATGCCGCTGCGTCATATGGTAGGAGATGCGTTTTCTTACATGAAAGAATATGATGAGATTGCAGCAGTAAATAAGAAAAACGGGGATTTCCATTCAGCGGATGAATTCCTGTCAGGTTTTAAGAAGACCGACCGGCTGCATCCGGTAATTAGTCTGTGTGTATACTATGGAGAAAGTGAATGGGATGGTCCGCTTTCCCTGAAGGATATGCTGGAGATTCCCGAAAAGATAGAAGCACTGGTATCTGATTACCGTATGAACCTGGTACAGGTAAGATCAAGTGGAGAGCTGTGTTTCAGCGATCCGGATGTAAATATGGTGTTTGACGTGAGCCGCTTGATCTATGCCAGGGATTATACGAAGATCAAAGAAGTCTACAGTGACCATGATATCCCGGCAGATCTGGGCGTTGTGATAGGTGCTATTACAGAATCACAGAAGCTGATCAATCATGCTTTGGAATTGGAGCAGAGAGGAGGGCAGATCAATATGTGTAATGCATTGGAAGAGTTAAGGCAGGAAGGTGTCGAAGAAGGTCGACAGGAAGGCAGATTAGAAGGTCGACAGGAGGGCCGTCAGGAAGGCAGATGGGAAGGTATCCTTGAAGGCATTCGTGCGACTGTAAGGACCTGCAGGAATTTTAATATCAGTGAGGCAGATACCGTCAGAAACATCATGAATGAATTTTCCCTGTCACAGGAAGAAGCTGTCAATTATGTAAAAAAATACTGGTAAACGGAAATTCTTTTAATAGAGCCTTTGATCTATCAGGTCAGAGGCTCTGTGTAATGTGGTCTGTATCTGAGCAGCCTGATTGAAAAGAAAATCCTAAAAAACAAGTGCACCTTGAAATAGCTTCTGACAATAAAAAGAAAGACTCCGGTCACAATGACCGGAGCCTTCTTTTTAGGAATCTGTATTAATTACCCAAATGGATTATTTAACTTTAGCAGTTTCCAGATTTGACCACTTACTGAATACTTTGTTATCGTTTTCAGAAGCTGATCTGTTCCAGGAATGTACGCCTACATAATAGGTTCCTGCTGGAATATTCTTAAATACTGCTTTGCATACACCTGGTTTTACATTTAATTTTTTGTATTTTCCATACTGATATGGACGTGTCTCGCCGTGTTCTTTCTTAGAACCATTTCCAAGAACTACGTCATATCCTGTTGAGTTAGCGGATTCTTTGTATGTTACAGTGATTGTAGAACCCTTTGTCTTAACACTGAGAATTTCTGGTGTATCCGGTGTGATTGCTGTTACAGAGACTGGGTAGCTGTTAGACCATTCGCCAAATACTTTCTTACCATTCTCATCACGTGTCCATGCATGGCAGTATGCATAGTAAGTTCCCTGTGGAACATATTTGAAGTTAGCTGTTGTCTGAACCTTTTGGAAGAATCTTAAATGTTACTTCTTTTTTATCACCTGTAAAGTTTTTATTATCCTTAACAGGAGCAAGGGCAACAGTTGCATCACCAACATTTACATTGACTTTAGATGTTGTTGGATATGTGATTGCAAAATCGGATGCCTTCAGTTCTACACCATTTAATGTAATCTTAAAATCAGAAGTTTTGGGCTTAACCTGAGTTCCTGTGTAAGTAAAGGAAGTTTTATGGTCTTTTGTATTTGCCTCAACTTTAAGGTCACTCAAATTAGCTTTATTAATTGTAAATTTAGCTGTCTGTGTTCCAGAGTAATCTCCAGTTCCTTCAACAGTTACTGTAGCCTCTCCAGCATTCTCGTTATTTGAGCAGGATTTAATTTTATAATCAATATCTTTTTCAAGTTCAACACCATCTACTGATACCTTTACAGTAGGAATGATTTTCTCTCCTGTATATGTATAAGATCCAATTACCTCAAGTTTTACATTCTCATCTGAAAGATCTTTATTAGTAATTGCTAACTTCTCATTATTTTCCTACTCAAACACTTAAAACTCTGATAAATACTGAGTTGTTCGTAATTTTGTTGGTGGATAAATGAGTAGGTATGTTTACTTACACCACTTTACAACTTTTTGAATAAAAAATATCGTACAGGGACTTTCTGATGTATAATAAGTTTGCGACAACTATTACAAAGGAAAGTGACCCTGTACGACAAACTCATT
>NZ_JBQHWS010000146.1:0-7530 GCF_052063845.1 Blautia sp. HCP3S3_D9 | reverse complement strand
AAATTATATAATTTAAAACTATATTATATCCCATATGCAAATCAGAGTTATATTAAAGGAGACTCAGAAGGTGAAGGAATTAGTCTTGAAAAAGTTGGACCAATAGAATTTTTGTCCTATATAAGACACGCAGAGTGTATATTTACAGATTCATTTCATGGCACGGTGTTTTCTATTTTATTTGAGAAAAAATTTGTAGTGTTTGAAAGAGAACAAAAAAAGCAGCAGGCATCTAAGAATTCTCGGCTCTATGATTTGTTAGATTGTTTTAATTTGAAAGATAGGCTGTATTCAAAAAAGAATATTGAATATTATATGAATACAGAGATTAAATATGAACTGGTGAATAAAAAATTAGAAGAAAGTAGAAAAAAATCTTTGAACTTTTTATGGGATTCATTAAGTGGATTAGATAGATAGGAAAGAAAAATGAAATCATTGCAGAAAAACTTAATATATAATATAGGTTATCAAATCTTAATAATAATTCTTCCTTTAATAACTGCTCCATATGTTTCTAGAACATTAGGGGCTGATGCAGTAGGTGTATATTCCTATACTAATTCAGTAGCATATTATTTTTTACTGACAGCAATGCTTGGAATATCAAATCATGGAAATAGATGTGTTGCAGCTGTTAGAGATGATGAAGAAAAATTGAATCGTACATTTAGCGCTATTTATACGTTACAAATTTTAACATATATAATAGCTATTATTGCTTATATTTTTTATATGCTATTTATAGTAAAAGAAAATAAATTAATATCATATTTGCAATTAATCTATGTGACGTCAGGATTATTTGATGTTAGTTGGCTATTTTTTGGATTGGAAAAATTTAAAATCACTGTTACGAGAAGTACAATTATAAGAATACTTACGGTAATTTTAATGTTTATTTTTGTTCATACACCAGCTGACCTTTGGAAATATACTTTGATTATGGCATCTGGAACAGCACTGAGTCAGATGACTCTATGGTTATTCCTAAGAAAATATGTAAAATTTAAATTAGCGCATTGGAATGAAGTTATTGCTAATGTTAAACCAGTATTAATTCTATTTATTCCTGTTTTGGCGTATAGCATTTATAAAGTAATGGATAAAATTATGTTGGGAGAAATGTCTATCTATACTCAAGTAGGGTTCTATAATAGTGCTGAAAAGATTATTAATATACCAATGGGAATTATTACGGCTATGGGAACAGTTATGTTGCCAAGAATGTCTAATATTGTAGCTAAAGGTAATAAGCAAGAAAATACAATGTACATTCGTTTATCTATGAAAATGGTAACAATTGTAGCTTCAGCAATCTCATTTGGACTCATGGGAATTAGTAATGTGCTAGCACCTGTGTTTTTTGGTAAAGAGTTTTATCCATGTGGAACAATTATAGCTTTCTTATCATTATCTTGCTTTTTTATGTCGTGGGCTAATGTAGTTCGAACACAATATCTTATACCAATGCATTATGATAAGGTGTATATTATTTCAGCAGTTGTGGGAGCTATCTTGAATTTGTCAGTAAATTGGGTTTTGATACCAAAATATCAAGCGAATGGCGCTGCCATTGGAACAATAGTTGCTGAATTTGGAGTAATGTTTATACAGGTTTATGCAGTAAGAAAAGAAATACCTGTTTATAAATATATAGTTAAGTATATACCAATTATTATAAGTGGTTTTATTATGATGTTGATGGTTAATACTATTGGCAATATTATGGGACAAGGTATATTAACACTCGTTATACAGATACTTACAGGTGGTATTATATTTGTATTATTGGCGGTAATTTACTTGATTGTAATTCATGATGAAATAATAGAAATATTAAAAAAAATGGAATTACCGAAAGTAAGAGCGTTTAAGAATTAGCTTGGATTATAGTCACATTAAAGGATTTGGAAAAGGGAGAGTAGTGGCATTAAATATGGAAAATAATAGAAAATTAAAGAATGCATACTTAGGCTATAATACTAATAATGGTATTAGGAAACAGAGCTCTTCAGGAGGAATGTTTTATGAACTGGCGATTAGTGTGTTAAAAGAAAATGGTATAATATATGGGGCTGCATTTGACACAGATTTTTTGGTAAAGCATATTAGAGTTGATAGTCAAGAACAATTAAAAAGATTGCTTTGCTCTAAGTATGTTCAAAGCGACATGAAAGACATTTATGTTCCTTTAAAAAATGACTTACAGGCAGGAAAAACGGTAATGTTTTCAGGGACACCTTGTCAGGTAAAGGCCATTTTAAACTATATAATTAACAATAGGCTTTCTTTAGAAAAGTTATATCTGGTAGATTTTATTTGTCATGGAGTTCCGTCTCCAGGAGTTTGGAATTCATATTTAAGATATATTAGTAATAATAAAAAAATTTCAGAAATTAATTTTAGAAATAAAAGCAATGCAGGATGGCATGACTATTATTTTCATGCGAAGTATGAAGATAATAGTCAGTTGAATGAAAGTCATGAATTAAACTCATATATGAGAAGCTTCTTGTCAGATAAGAATATAAGACCTGCTTGTTATGAGTGTCAATTTAAAGATGAAAAATATTATTCGGATATTACATTAGGAGATGCTTGGAAAATAGAAAAAGAAAAGCCCAAATGGGCAGATGATAAAGGAACTTCTTTATTTATAGTTCGTAGTACAAAAGGAAATCAGTTATTGCAGAGAGGTTCAAGAACATTTATTTTTGACAAAACAGACTATGATAGATGGAAAGAGTATAATCCATCAATAAAGAGCTCGACAGCAGAACCACCTGAAAGAAAAGAATTTTTTGAGGACTTTCATGAAATGAAATTTGGACAGTTTTGGAATAAGTATAGTTATATATCAAAAAAAGCTAAGATAAAATATAAGTTAAAATCATTTCTAAGGGTTACTGGAACTCAAAAAATTATAAGAAAATTTGTTAAATAATTATATAAGGTTGAGGAAAAGTGGAAATGAATAAAAAAATTCCTAATTTAGTTGAATTAAAATCGAAATGTTGTGGATGTGCAGCTTGCTATGCGATTTGCCCTCAAAATGCAATTAGTATGGTTTTAGATGAAGAAGGATTTAATTATCCTAAAATAGAGCATGAAAAATGCATAGGATGCTATAAATGTGTTAAAGTATGTCCAATTTAAATAAGAAATGAAGATAGGTATTGAAATGAATAAAAAAAAAATAATTTGGCTTAATTATATGAAAATATTTTCTATAATGATGGTTATTCTCATTCATGTAATATACCAGGCTTTATTAAAATATGGTAATTCTATTACTGTATATACTAAGATATTAGGTTATTCGTTGAAAAATTTATGCTGGTGCGCAGTGCCATGCTTTTTAATGATAAGTGGATATTTATTATTAGATGAAAAAAAGCAATATAGCATTGAATATATTATTAGGCATTATATTGCTAAAATGGTTGGTATATTATTGACATTTGGTGTATTATTTGCATGGATTGAATTGATATATAGTGAGAAAAGTATATCAATATATCAGGTGCTTCATGCGATAATGAATGTATTAGCGGGCAACACTTGGTCGCACTTATGGTATGTTTATTCAATGATAGGCATTTATATAATGTTACCATTATATAAAATGATATCAGAAAAAATAACAAACAAAATGCTAATCTATTTTTTGTTTATAATTGTTATTTATATAGGTTTTTTTCCGATATTAGAATATATGGGAGTTGGAATAGGTATAAAAATTCCAGAATTTACGTTTTTGGTGTTTTGGTTATTTATAGGCGATGCCATTAGAAAAGAAGTTATTAAAATTTCACTTCATAAAGCAATATTATTAGTGCTTATAAGTATGATATGCCTTATTGGTTTTACTGTTATTGAGATCATATTTAAAGTAGAGCTTAGATTTTTATTTGGATATAGTTCTATTATTGTAATGGGGCAGGCTATTGGATTAGCCTTTATATTTAAACATATAAATTATAGAGAAAATAGTTATTTTACTAGTATGGTTAACAAAGTTTCTTCGAATTCTTTACTTATATATGTGATTCATATGTTATATGTAAACTTGTTTTATAAAATGTTTAAGTTTAATCCATTTTCCTTTGGAACATGGTGGTTGATAATAATAGTAGTAGTAACATTTGTATGTTTGATTATTACGTACATAACGTCTTGGATAATTAAAAAGTTAGTAGATATTAAGGTGGGTGAATAATCTGTGCTCCAATGAGCCACCTGTCCGGCAAGCTTGAGCCACCATTCCGGATATGTGTGAGCCACTATTCCGGTCATAATGAGCCACTTCAGTTTTATAATAGATTTATGCACATTTATTGTGTAAATCTATTATGAAGGAGGTCATCCTTATGACTAAATATCGTGAAATCCTCAGACTTTCAAGTCTGGGATTCAGCAACAGGAACATAGCATTAAGTGTTCCGTGTTCCAGAAACACTGTTTCGAAAGTCTTAAAAAGGGCTCAGGAATTAAAGCTTTGCTGGCCTTTGCAAGACAATCAAACAGATGAGGCTCTCGAAAAGTTGTTTTATCCAAAACTAAACAGCCGTCCTCAAAAGCGTATGCCTGACTACGATTACATCCGCAAGGAATTACTCCGTAACGGTGTAAGTAAAAAACTCCTGTGGACCGAATACATGGAGGATTGCCGTGCCAATGGCGAAGAACCACTCATGTATTCACAGTTCTGCTACCATATCCAACAGGAAGAGCAGAAACATCGTGCTACCATGCATATCAACCGGAAACCCGGTGAACAGGTTGAAGTTGATTGGGCAGGTGATCCTGCAACAATCATTGATCCAGATACTGGAGAAATCATTAAGGCATACATATTTGTTGGTGTAATGACTTACAGCCAGTATGCATATGTGGAAGCATTTCTGGATATGAAGCAGAAATCATGGATTAATGCACATGTCCATATGTACGAGTACTTTGGCGGTGTTGCTAAGATTCTCGTACCGGATAACTGCAAAACTGCAGTTGTTCACAATGGTGGACTTAAAGACCAGCAGATTAATGAAACCTATCAGGAAATGGCTGAACACTATGGCACCGCTATTATTCCGGCACGTGTCAGAGCTCCCAAGGATAAGCCGAATGCTGAAGGAATGGTAGGAAATATCTCTACCTGGATAACAGCAGCACTTCGGGATGAACAGTTCTTCTCCCTTGCCGAATTAAATCGTGCAATCAGAGACAAGCTCGAACTGTTCAACCAAAGGCTCTTTCAAAAGAAAGAGGGTAGTCGGCGAAGCTTATTTCTTGAGGAAGAAAAACCATTGCTGGCACCATTACCTGCTACCCGTTTTGAACTGAGTGACTGGAAAACAGCCACTGTCCAGTTCAATTATCACATATCTGTGGACGGAATGCTATACTCAGTTCCTTATGAATACATCAAAAAGAAAGTTGATGTAAAGGTAACAGATACCACTATTGAAATTTTCTACAACCATAACCGCATTGCTTCCCATCGTCGTCTGAAAGGACGCCCTGGGCAGTACAGCACTGTCACAGAACATATGCCGGAAGACCACCAGAAATATCTGGAATGGAATGGCGACCGGTTCCGCAAATGGGCTGAGCGGATTGGCATAAATACGTACACTGTGGTCAATGCAATACTGACCTCCAAAAGTGTGGAACAACAGACCTACCGAAGTTGTATGGGACTTCTAAAGCTTGCTGAGAAATACTCAGATGCATTGCTTGAAGCAGCCTGTAAAAAAGCTTTATCCTATACATCCTCGCCCAGTTACAAGAGTATTAAAAACATCCTTGTAACAAGTTCTGTAAAACCGGAATCAGAAACAACTGAATCCAAGACCACACATAAAGCACATGGCATCACAAGAGGTGCCGATTACTATCGGAGGTAAACACATATGACAAATCAGAGTACAATAGATAAATTAATTGAAATGCGCCTTACTACCATCGCAGATGCATTTCGTAACCAACTGGATGATCCTAAATTTAAAGAAGTACCATTTGAGGACCGTTTTGGTATGCTGGTGGACATCGAATACAGCAATCGTAAAAATAATCGTCAGAAACGACTGATCCGTAATGCCGGATTCGACCAGCCGGAAGCAAATATCATGGATATCAACTACACTTCCGGTCGCAAACTCAACAAGGCTCTTATTAACCGGCTTGCAACTTGTGAGTATATATCTGAACACCGGAACCTTTTTATTACCGGTGCTACAGGCTGTGGTAAGACTTACATGGCCTGTGCCTTTGGCATGGAGGCATGCAAGCGGCATTACAACACCAAGTATGTCCGACTTCCGGATCTGCTCATTGATCTGGAAATCGCAAGGACAGAAGGTAACTATCGAAAGGTCATGGCTAAATACGCTAACCCGTTGGTTCTCATTCTTGATGAATGGCTTCTTCTAAAACCAACGGAAGCCGAGCAGAAGGATATCTTTGAACTCCTTCATCGAAGACGCAAGAAATCATCTACGATTTTCTGCTCTCAGTATGAATTCGAAGAATGGTATGATCAGCTTGGTGGTGATGACAGTCCTCTTGCAGATGCAATCATTGATCGTATTGCCCATGACAGCTATCGAATAAATATCACAAGCATTGATGCGGAACATGATCGATCAATGCGAGAAGTATATGGCTTGGATAAAGCATTACGCGAGTAAACTCGCATATTTATTGTGGCTCACTCCGTCTGGACAGGTGGCTCACGTTACACCGGACAGGCGGCTCTGCCGCACAAGAATATTCAGTGGGAAAGTAAGTAATGAAACCTATAGATATAAAATTGTCGAATAAAATTAAAAATATAACAGAAATTTTAGCCATATTTGTGGTTATAATACATTCATATTGTGCAACAGCTTTATTTATAGGAGAAGAATCATATAGAGTATCTTTTATATTTCAACAAACTTTAAAAATATTAGCAGATTGTGCTGTGCCACTTTTTTTTATGATTTCATCATATCTTATGTTTGTAGATTATAGATTAGATAAATATAAACAGTTGTTAAAAAAGCGTTTTAGAACTGTTTTAATACCATATATTTTATGGGCATTAATAGGTTTTGGAATTTATGCAGTACTAAGTCGAATTAAAGTTACAAATGAAACTGTAGAAATCTCTTTTGTGACTTTAATTCAATCAATTATAACGGCAAAGTATAATCCACCTATTTGGTTTCTGAGAACATTATACCAATACGTGATTTTATCTCCAATAATATTTATTATAATAAAAAAAATGAAACAAAAATCTATTTTAATCTGCTTAGTTTGTGTAATAGTAAATCTTATTTATGTACCAAAGTATACGTCTGCATTATTTTGGCTTCCAGTATATTTGTTTGCAGCGATAGTTTCATATTTAAAAATAAAATTAGAAAGTAAGTAAGTGCTTCAAAAGAAGGCGTAGTGCATAACAGAATTTTTTTTGTTATACTCACTACAGATTCATTTGAAGCACTTTTTATTTCGTATTTTAAGCCTGCAGGTATCTGG
>NZ_JBQHWS010000145.1:0-7613 GCF_052063845.1 Blautia sp. HCP3S3_D9 | reverse complement strand
GCAGAAGCAACACCGTTCTGAAGCTCTCTGTACTGAGCAGCTTTTTCATTTAATTCAGCAGCATCTGCATCTGCATACATGATCTTAGCTGCAAGGGATGCATCCATCATACCAATCTCTGCATTGTCCCATGCATATACAAGGTCTGCACCGATAGATTTGCTGTTCATTGCTACATATGCTGTACCGTAAGCTTTACCAATGATCACGTTTACCTTCGGAACTGTTGCATCTGCAAATGCAGCTACCAGTTCACCTACAGATTTCGCCATCATCTTCTCGCTGCATACAGTTGCCATGAAGCCTGTTGCATTAGTAAGTGTAAGAACCGGGATATCAAAAGCGTCGCAGAATTTCACAAAATCTGCTGCTTTTCTTGCACCTCTTGCAGAGATGCTTCCATCGAATTCTTCTACTTTCTTACCTTCAGCATCGTAAACTTCGCTTCTGTTTGCTACAGCACCTACAGTAGCTCCGTTTAAGCGGATAAATCCTGTAACCATGTCTTTAGCATAGTTTGCTTTTGTCTCAAAGAATTCGCCGTTGTCAGCGATCTGGGAAAGTGCGATTGCTGTATCACCTGCACAGTTTGCAAGTTCTGCGCATACACGATTCAGATCATCTGTACACTCTGTGTAGTTGTCTGTGTCTTCATTATTAGAAGGAAGAAGTGATACTAAAGAGCGGATCTGGCCAAGAACCTCTTCTTCTGTACCAACGCCATCGATCAGACCTGTTTCTTTGCTCTGGAAATCAGCAGCTGCTGTATCGCATTTATCTGCATTGTTGCCTTCCAGCGCGTTTGGTGTGTTGATGAACATTTTTCCTTTTTTAGATTCCATGAATGTGAAATCTGCCAGGGACGGGATAACTGCCATACCGCCGCCGCATGTTCCAAAGATTGCTGTGATCTGCGGAACTACGCCTGATGCAAGTGTCTGTTTCAGATAGATCTGTCCGAAAGCTTCCAGCGCATCTGTTGCTTCCTGAAGACGGATACCTGCACAGTCAACAAGTCCGATAACCGGAGCGCCTGTTTTCATAGCAAGATCATAAAGTCTTGTGATCTTCTTGGCATGCATTTCGCCAACAGTACCGTTTAATACAGATGCATCCTGGCTGTATACGTAAACCAGTTTGTCATCGATTACACCATATCCGGTAATTACACCGTCAGATGGTGCTTTGTTTGCAGTCATGTTGAAATCTGTGGATCTGGCTGTTACGCCCTGGCCGATTTCGACAAAACTGTTTGCGTCAAGCAAAGAAGTAATTCTTGTGCCTGCTAAGCTTTGTGTTGCATTACTCATTCTTGTTTGCCCTCCATCTTTATGAGAATATTTAAAAGTTAACCCAAAAATTTAGCCGATTTTAATTTTACCTTTTTTGGAAGGATATTTCAATAATTTTTTGTCTTTTTTGTTAAAAATATGGCAGAAAAATTTGTTAAATTTTTTCGTATGCTGTTTTTCTGTGTATTCCTTCCTATTATATAAGTCCAAATCCTATTACTTGTCTGATATGATCATCCGATATGATACTCTGAACGTCTTTTCTGTTTGTCTGACTTCGGTCAAGTAAGTCCTCTGCTTCAATTGCAAATATCCACTTGATAAAAATCCATATCTCCGGTCTACCTGATTTTCTTTTTGCAACCATAGATTAATTTTATTATATCGCAGATATTATCAATTAGATTTATGAATGGCCCTGTTATATAATTAACATATCAAAGAAATGTAATGTTGTAGTCATCGGCGGTGGCACTGCCGGACTGGAAGCTGCCTGTACAGCCGCTGAAGTAGGTTGTAACACTTTCCTTCTGGAAAAAAGCGAAACTCTTGGTGGTCTTGCTGCTGTTATTTCAAAGATCCCTGCCAAGAAACGCCTGGCTGATTTCCCGAACTACCTGATCCACAGAGCAGAACAGCTTGACAATCTTTACATTTTCAAAAATACAGCAGGAACACCGGAAAATATCCGTAAGTTCCATCCAAACCTGATCGTAAGCTCTACCGGGTCCGCACCACTGCTTCCTCCGATCAAAGGTCTCCATGACCGCATCGATAAAGAAGACAGCAAGATTGCTTCTATCCTTGGAATGATCAACCACATTAATGACTATCCTGAAGATATGACAGGCATGAAAGTCGTTGTTGTCGGCGGCGGCGCTGTTGGTCTTGATGTCGTAGAATTCTTCAGTAAACAATTTGTAAAATCTGATATCCTGATATTGTTCATAAAGTGAACATACGTAGTATAGTTTTGTTCACTTTATGAATAAAAATGATATCATTTTAAATGTATACTTTTCATTGTTTTATCTGTACACAGATATACAATGAACGCCAAAAAGATCTTGCAAAAATAAAAGCAGACCTTTACAACGAATCACGAAAGGGGCTATTATAATGGCAGAAAGAATTACCGGACATACTGAATTAATCGGTCTGATGGCTTACCCGATCCGTCACTCCAGCTCTCCTGCAATGCAGAATGAGGCTTTTGCAAAACTCGGGTATGACTACGCTTACCTCGCATTCGAGGTTGGTGCGGACGAAATCGAAGATGCAGTAAAAGCGATCCGTACACTGAAAATGAGAGGTTCCAATGTTTCCATGCCAAACAAAACTCTGGTTGGAAAATATCTGGATGAGCTCTCTCCTGCAGCTGAATTATGCGGTGCAGTTAACACTATCGTAAACGACAACGGTCATCTTACAGGTCACATCACAGATGGTATCGGATTTATGTCAGCTCTGAAAGACAACGATATCGATGTAATTGGAAAGAAAATGACAATCGTCGGTGCAGGCGGTGCTGCTACTGCTATTGAAATCCAGGCTGCTTTGGACGGTGTTGCTGAGATCACAATCTTCAACCGCAAGGATGAATTCTGGGATCGTGCAGTGTCCACAGTAGAGAAGATCAACACAAAGACCTCTTGCCATGCGGTTCTTTATGATCTGGAAGACCTTGATAAACTGAAAGCTGAAATGGATGACAGCTACATTTTCGTAAATGCTACAGGTGTTGGAATGAAACCATTAGAAGGGCAGTCCGTTGTTCCGGACAAATCCTATTTCCGTCCTGAACTGATTGTTATAGATGTTCCTTACTCTCCACTGGAAACAAAGATGCGTTCTATGGCTAAAGAAGTGGGATGCAAGACTATGAACGGTCTGGGAATGATGTTATTCCAGGGTTCTGCTGCATTTGAGTTATGGACAGGCGAACCGATGCCTATCGAACATATGAAAGAGATTCTTCACATCTCCTATAATGACTGATATATCATATCATGCAGCTAATTGGCTGTCTCATGATATTTGATATATACCGCTTTTCGGCATAGTGCAGGAGATGTACTGAATATATAACTCCGCGCAAAGATGTACATGTCCTGCAGTTTGCTTTTCATGTGTATGCGGTTATTCTTAATATGATAAGAAATATGAGGATAAGAAAATGAACACAGTTCAGGTAAAAAACATTGTGATCGGCGAAGGCAGACCGAAGATCTGCGTTCCGATCGTTGGAAAAACAAAAACAGACATTCTCGAAGAGGCTAAAAAGATCACTGCTCTCCCGGTTGATGTGGTTGAGTGGCGTGTTGACTGGTTCGATGATGTCTTTACTACTGAAAAAGTATTAGAAACCGCGAAAGAGCTTCAGGAAGTCTTAAAAGATATTCCGGTTCTGCTTACCTTCCGTACTTCTAAAGAGGGCGGTGAGAAAGAAATTTCTGTAAGCGATTATGCTGCTTTAAATATCGCAGCTGCTCAGAGCGGTTACGTAGATTTGATCGATGTAGAAGCATTTACAGGTGATGACGTTGTTAAGACCATCATCGATGCTGCTCATGAAGCTGGTGTAAAGGTAATTGCTTCCAACCATGATTTCTTTAAGACTCCGGAGAAAGACGAGATCATCAGACGTCTTCGCATGATGCAGGATTTCGGCGCAGATATTCCGAAAATGGCAGTTATGCCTACCTGTAAACAGGATGTCCTTACACTCCTCTCCGCTACTCTGGAAATGTCTGAGAAATATGCAGACCGCCCGATCATTACCATGTCCATGGCAGGAACAGGTGTTGTCAGCCGTCTGACAGGTGAGACATTCGGCTCCGCTCTCACTTTCGGCGCTGCCTCCAAAGCTTCCGCTCCGGGGCAGATCGGTGTAAATGAATTAAAACAGGTGCTGGATATCATTCACAGCAGCCTGTAATTTGTCAGATAACTTCGGTCGTTATCCTGATGAAATGTCAATAAATATTTGATCAAAATAATACTCCTTAAAATTTTTTGATGAAAATCTCCGTGCAAAGCCCCTGTCATTTTCCGACAGGGGCTTTCAATATACATAATTTTTTTCATGTTCATACCAACATACTTATCCATAGATATAAAAGAAGGATAATTTCTACAATGCGTAGAAACTACCCTTCTTTTACTTTATGATTTAGAATTTTCTTTCTGTTCTGCTTTCTTCTCAAACGGATTCCAGTTGGACAGGAAAATGTTCAGTCCAAATCCAACTACAAGTGCCCATGCAGATGCCCATGCGCTTCCCTGTGTGGCAAGTACTGCTGCCATTACGCCTGCGATCATTTTGTCTCTGTCGCTCTTGCAGTAGTCCATACCGATCCTTGCACATACAAACGCCTGTCTTGCCTCTGTTACCAGAGTCTCTGTTGTAACAAAATCGCCAAATGCAATCAGATAGCATACCAGTGCCAGCGGCAAAGCTTTTACAAACATAGATACCGGCGGAATACCGACTCCAAAAATGCTTACCTGATCAATTACTTCACGAAAATGCGGAAGACGGATAAAGGTTCCGATCTCCAGTCCCGGTGCATCCAGTTCACCAACCAGAAGTCCTACTATCATTGCAAGAAGATATGGGAACAGGTTGCCGTATCTTGCTACGAGATCAAGGAATTTATTTGTCTTTCTCTTCTCCTGATATTTGTCTGAGAAACTGATCAGAATCAGCAAGCCTACACCTGCAACGATCGCCAGAGGATATTTGTGCATGTTTCTGCCTTCACCGAGTTGTCCTGCCATAACAGTGACAGGTGCAGCAAGAAGAATTCCACCTTTGACAGAGTCCGGGACTGCATGAACAAATTTGTCCGCCAGCTTTGTGATACCCATAAAATTGTATTCCTTAATTATTTCTCATCCATAGTGCGGAGTCTGTGTACAAGTTCTTCGCAGATCTCCAGTTCATTCTTGCCGTCTGTTTCAATGATGATGTCGGCTGCTGCTTCATATTTGGCACGGCGTTTCTCCATCAGGTCTGCGATGAACGGAACGGTCTTGTTGTTCTCGATCAGCGGACGGTCGTGGTTGTCTTTGACACGGTCAAGGATTGTCTCCGGTTTTGCTGTGAGGAGAACGACACGGCCATTCTTCTTCATCTCTACTACATTACATTCTTTCATTGGAGTACCACCACCGCAGGAGATTACTACATTGCTGCGGGACTGCATTTCAATGAGAAGATTTGTCTCAAGGTCACGGAAGTACTGCTCACCGTATGTTTCAAAGATGTCGGAAATACTCATTCCCTGTCTCTGGGCAATAATCTGATCCATCTCTACAACGTCCATGGCAAAGACATTCTTAAGGAAATCGGAGATTGTAGACTTTCCCGCGCCCATGAAACCGATCAGTACGATGTTGTAGTTGAAAAGGTTTCTTGCCTGGATACGTTTACTGTTGGTACGAATGCATTCAAATACATCTGCTACTTCATCTTTGTGGCGTCTGCCTTCCATTCTGTTCTCAAGCCATTCTTTCTGTTTCGCTTCCTGCTCCGGCTGTAAGATCTGAAGTCCGTTGGCTTCTTTATATGCCATGATGTCCTCTACGATTCTGTTTCGCATGATAAGTGCGTCCAGAATGATTTCATCACACTGTCCAAGACTCTCTCTGAGTATTTCTAACTGATTCATATCTTTTTCCTCTGTCTTTCCTATACTGTGGACTGTCCATTGTTTAAAGCTAATGGACTTCCTGCTTCTTCGTCCTCGTAACCTACTAACTCCACAGGCGTTGATTCGGGCAGTCCCTGTCCTATAACCTTAACTCATCGTCCAAAGTCAATGAGATTACGGTAAACTTTCTTTCAAACCAGGGTAAAGACTTTCATCCTGACTTTACTGTTAATCTTTATTATATCAATGCTTCTTTAGTATAGCAACCCTTTAAATCATTAAATTATCGCATTTAATCCATAGAATATTTCTATTAATTCGCCAAGTCATTCTATTATACCTATCAGACTGTATGGATATCAAAAGCATATCATCCTCTGCATTTATATGTTTCAGTTTTATCTCCTAATGGAAAAATCCGTGAAATACTTTTTCCACATACCATTTGAAGCTGATTTTCTCAACAGATTTCTCTGCATAAACCGGATAGGAATCAATCAGTTCTCCATTCAGATAGTAGGCAATGCGTCCCAGTTTCTCCCCTTTTAGAACCGGAGCGCTGACCTTTGGTGGAATTTCCGTCTGACAGATTACGCTTTCGCCTTTTTTCAGGAGTATTTTCTTATTCCGGTCATCTGATGTGACGCTGCATTTACCCCTCAGATAAATCAGTGTTCCTATATCCTGATCATCTTCTACCCCGTCTGTAACCAGGATTTTCTCTGTCTGCGGCTCCTGCCAGTAAGTTTCATAGTTATAATTGTAAGAACCGTAACTTAACAGTTTCTTCGTATCACTCCACTTATAGGTTTTGTGATTCGGCCATCCACATCCCAGAAGACTGACTACAAATGTTTTTCCATCCTTTTCCCAGGCACATACATAACAGTAGCCTGCCTGGGAAGTATAGCCGGTTTTTCCTGCAAGAACTCCGTCCATCATATCTAACAGTGCATTGGCATTATGTACGGAAAAGCTCCTCTTCCCCGTAATCTCGGAAAATGTGTAATCTCTGGTCTGGGCGATGTGCAGGAATGTCTTATTTTTGATCGCATAGCGCATGATCAATGCCAGATCTCTGGCTGTTGTGTGATGTTTTCCATTTTCATCCTCCGCATCCAGACCGTTTGGGGTGATAAAATATGTATCCTTACATCCAATCTGGGCTGCTTTGCGGTTCAACATTCTGGCAAATCCCTCTACAGACCCGCCGCAATGCTCTGCTATGGCAACTGCCGTGTCATTGTGACTCTTAAGCATCAGAGAATAAAGCAGGTCTTCCAGATAATACTGCTCCCCTTTCTGCAGACCCAGCTTTACTTCAGGCTGAGAAGCTGCTTTCTGAGAGACCTGCACATAATCATCTCCGGGTGCACATTCCAGGGCTACGATGCACGTTAGTACTTTTGTTGTACTGGCATTTGCCAGAGGTGTTTCACCGTCTTTTTCATAAAGTACTCTTCCGGAATCTCCATCCATGAGGACTGCAGATAATGCGTGCAGCTCTGTTGGTTCTTCTGCGACAGGTGTCATGTCTACTGTCTGGGGTATTTTATATGTTTCCCCTTGTGCGGAAGCATAAGTCTGTGTAGACAATAATACCGCCGTCACGATCGTGACAGCGGCAATATGTCTGATCTTCGTACTCCACCTCACATGCCTGACC
>NZ_JBQHWS010000144.1:0-7643 GCF_052063845.1 Blautia sp. HCP3S3_D9 | reverse complement strand
TTTAAAAGCTTTTGTTTTTGCTTATAACAGGGTGTGAGTAGGAAAATAATGGGAAGTTAGCAGTAACCTATTATATGGAATTAGTTAAAAATATATTGACAAATAGTTGACATTCTAGCGTGAAAATGTTACTATACAGTTAGTATAATTCCATATGGAACATATTAAGTGCTGATATCGTAAGAAACACGGTACAGAAAGAGGGAATCAGGTGAGAAACCTGAGCGATCCGGTCACTGTAACAGAGGAGCAAATCTCAAGAATCCATTGTGCCATAGCATGAGAAGGAGAGAGGAGCGATGAGCCTGGAGCCAGGAAACCTGCTTGGTATGGCGAGGTTAAACTTCCGTGTAAAGTGTAACAACCAACTCCGTTGAATCCGCAGCTTCGGAGTGTTGTCTGCTTTTATTCGAAGGCAGACATTTTTTATGGAATGCGCCTGTTCTTTATGAATTATACATGATTAAATGGCAGGCGATACTACTTCGGATTTATTCGTTCCCTCCGCGCACTCATGAACGGATTTTTTTCTACCCCGGAGTAGCGTCGCTCCCTCTTATTTATGTAGCTATTATGTAGAGTTAAGAATACTGTAATGAATGTTCAATACTTTGTTAATTGGAAAGTGATTGATGATTCATTAGAGTATTTTTTTATATAAGAGGAATTATGTCGCCGAAGTAGTCAATCCTGTAGGCAGGATTTTTTTGAAACAAAGAAATTATAAGAAAGAAGGAAGATAAAATGGAGAAACCTTATTGGGAAGGCAAAGAATACTCATATTTCAGTCATAAGAAATGTGAATTTTTTCCGTGTCATAAAAATGCGGATCCGGAGGATTTCAACTGTCTGTTCTGTTACTGCCCTCTGTATGCACTTGGAGAGAATTGTGGAGGAAATTTCAGATATACAGATAAGGGAATAAAGGACTGTACCAATTGTCTGGTTCCACATAAAAGAAAGAATTACGGCTATATAACCGGGAAATATCAGGAATTGGCTGAGATGATGAAGAAGGTAAAGGAAGTTAATCAGAAATAAAGCAGGAAAGTGTCAGATTACCCCAGATAAGAGAGAACGATTCTCATTGTAATATATATTCAGGTCTGTTAGAATAAATGTAACAAAAGAAAAATCTTCAAACAAACAGCGGAAAGCGTTATCCGTGTTATATCTGTAATCTATCTATTAGTCTTGTAATGCATTTCACACATGCAGAACACACTTTTCACACACACAAAAGAAAATGCAGCACAAGCATTTGACCTCCTTTCCTGACAGTGTTTTCATAGCTGGCAGACACAGGCAAATCTTATACATAATGACAACCGTCGGAATGCATGTTCGGCAGTTCGGCGGTTTTTTATGTTATAGGAAATTACTCTGTAATGTTCCAATGACATAAAAAAATCCTATGGGCGGGATTGCACGATGTCTGAGAGGGAGTATGTCGCTGAAGCGCCACATCGCAGGTGGAGAATCCTGCAAGAAGGATTCTTTCTTGAAATAAAAAACATTAAATGATATAATGCTATTATCTTTGAACATCTTAAAGATTAATACAGAGGAATGCAAATATATGAAAAAAAGAAATATAGCGATGCGGGTTCTTGCGGCAATTTTAACATCGACCGTAATCTGTACATCTGTGCCTGTAATGGGACAGGAATTTTTTGAGTCTGGTACACAGGATACAGCTGAAGAATTTCAGGAGCAACAGTCACAGGAAGATACATTTACCTCAGATAACAAATCTAATGCAGTGGTGTTTTCATCAGAGGAAAGTCAACAGGACTTTCAGGATGGAGAGATATCTGAGGAAGAAACAGACGGAATCCGTTACACTAAAGGCCGTCCACTGACTGCCGAAGAACGTGAGGAAGAGTTAGAACCATTTAGAAACCTGACACCATTAGATCCAGGATCGGAGGTAGAGAGTGATCTGTCTACGGTATATGCTGCTTATGGAAGCAGAGCAACATATAAAGAAAAATATGATTTAAGAGAGGATGGTCTGGTTACTTCTGTAAAGGATCAGCATCCATTTGGAACCTGCTGGGCATTTGGAATGGCGGCAGTAATGGAAAATTCTCTGCTTGCACGTGGAATGGGAACATATGATCTGTCAGAGGAACACTTATCCTATTTTTTCTCAAACCGACAGAACGATCCACTGGGAAATACAGCCAACGATAAGAATACAGTAGCAGGAAATTATCACAATATTGGCGGGAACGATTATCTGGCATCTGTTTTTCTCAGCACCTGGTCCGGAATGACTACAGAGGATGATGTGCCGTTTCCTACAGATTCCTCACATACGCAGGATCTGACTACGGAAATCTCTGCTGATAAAGCATATCATGCAGTTGCTTATCTGAAAGATGCAATGTTTTCTGATTATGTTGTGAATAAAACGGAAGAGGAGAGAATGGCATCTATAAATCGAATGAAGTCATGGCTTATGGATGGACATGCCGTATCGATCATGCTTTATATGACTGAGAATTATGTAAATGTGAATACTTCCGCTTATTGTTATCCAACAACATCAAGTTCAAAGGCAATCAACCATATTGTAACGGTAGTTGGATGGGATGATACTTTTGAAGCATCTAATTTTCAGGAAGCCTCTAAGGTAACAAATGATGGTGCTTGGATCATAAAGAACAGTTGGGGAGAGAACAAAGGAGATGATGGATACTACTATCTCTCTTATGATGACCCGAATATCAGCAATTTAGTGGCTGTAAATGCAGTAACTGTATCAGAACAGAAATATAAGAATAATTATTTTTATGACGGTTCGTCAGCAATTTCATCTATTACCATACAGCCAAAGCAGTCGGTATCTGCCATTTATACAGCGAATGCAGGTAATGGAAAACAGGAGGCACTTGGGGAAGTAAATGTAGTTTCCATGAGTGATAATGCTTCTTATAAGATTCAGGTATACACAGATCTTACAGATCCTTCCAATCCGGAAAGCGGTACTGCAGCGTATGCGCAGCCGCATGAATTTGAGCAGGATATTGCAGGAGTGCGTACGATTGCAATTCCGGAAGTGACTCTGCGCCAGGGCAGCTGTTATTCGGTGGTGATCACAAATAATGGAAGTAATAACATTAAATTTGGTGTTGAGGCTAGCACAAGTTACTCTGCTTCCGGAGGCGGTAAATGGTTTATTGCGACTGCTGGAATTGAGCAGAATCAGACATTTTTTAAAGGAGCATCTGACGGTGCTGCATGGACTGACGGTCGGACGAAAGGATGGTCTGTAAGGATTAAAGCCCACACAAGAACTCTGAACCAGTCATGGACACCGGATACACCCGTATTTCAGGTGAAAGCGTATAACAGTGGATACAATCAGGTCTCATGGAGCAAAGTTTCCAATGCAACAGGCTATTATGTATACAGAAAACCGTCATCAGGCGGCAGTTGGACAAAGATTGCAACAGTAAAGAACTCTGTATCAAAGTACAAGGACAGTAAAGTTACTGCGAATGCTTCTTATCGATATACAGTCCGGGCATATTATCAGGCAAGTGGGAAAACTTACACAAGCAAGTACACCACCGGACCTGTGATCAAGGCGGCTCCTGCACTGCAGCAAGTATCTTCTGTCAAATCCGAAAAGAATGGCATCCGTGTTCGCTGGTCTACGCAGAAGAAATGTGACGGATATTATATTTACAGGAAGAAAAAAGGCGGATCTTATCAATTGATCAAGAAAATTTCCAACAGAAATACTGCAACATATCTGGACAAAAAAGCCCAAAAGGGTGTATCATACTACTATGCTGTAAAAGCGTATGTAAAAGAACCTTATGGAAATACATACAGTAAATATAAGAGTTCATCTGTTATAAAAAGAAAATGACAAACAGTGAAGGAATGAGATTATGAAGAAAAAGTTGGGAACAATAGCAGCGGTGTTGCTGTGCTTTATCCTGGCAGCTGTCAGTGTTTATGCGGATGATGGCAGAGAGCAGGATCCAGATTACGTTACAGATTACTATATGACAGTGCAGAGTGCAGACGGTGGTGTAAACATTTATGCGGAAGCTGACCCGGAGAGTAATGTACTGAATGATAATCTGATCGTCAATGGAACTGCGATTCATGTTCAGGGGGAAAAAGACGGCACAGACAATAAAGAATGGGCATACAGTGAATACCATGGAATGAATGGATATATTCCGATGGATGATCTGGCACCGGTTACCAGAGCCGAAGCGATTAACAAAGAATTTCAGACATTTGGCGGCGAAGATGTGGATTTTCAGGTGAAGATTCAGAGTGACAGTGGAAATGCCCCCGTATATAACGGACCGGGAGAGAAGTATGGCGAGATCAGCGGTGGAATTGCGGATGGTACAACTGTACATATTTCCAAGTATATAAAGGGAGAAGATGGAATAAACTGGGGAAAAGCTGATACAGATGGTGAAGAATCTGTATGGGTGAATCTGGATCGCGATACGGATTATGTAAGCGATACAGAGCAGACTTCTCCACAGGAATCTAAAGATGGGAAAGCTGTCGCAGAAGTGACCCCAACACCGGAAGCAACCCAAACTCCAGAAGTAACTCCAACTCCAGAGGTGACACCAACACCGGAAGTAACTCCGACTCCAGAAGCGACACCGACAGAGGAAGTAACGCCGACAACAGAGCCAACTCCGGAAGAGAAGAAAGAGGAAATGGATAAGAAGCCAGAGTCAGGTAGTGATGATTCTAAGAAGACATCAGGAAAGAATGTGAAATCTGATTCAGGCATGAGAAATCCGGTAATCTGGATCAGTGGCATTGGAATCATTATTATCATAATTTTACTCATCTATTTTCTGAGAAAGAAAAAATAAAATAAGACATTAAAAGAGCAGCTCACCGAAATGGTGAAGCTGCTCTTTTTGGAAAAATGTGTGTGTATAATTGAGACATTCTGAGGAAACCTCGAATAGTCTTAATTAACAATAACGTTAACTTGTGTGTGCAATTATAGTTTACAATCTTTTGTTGAATTAATCAAGTTAAAATTTTGTAGAAAATGATATATTTTTGTGTTACGTATCACAGTTCACTTCATGTCCGGTAAGAGACAACCGGTGGATTGGATATACACAGACTTTGGTCTTGCATAACGTTGACAGGACACGTATAATAGGAAAAAGCAATACTCGAGGGTGAGGTAAAGAGAGAATGAAAATAACCGAAGAATTGTTGAATGAAATGAAAATTAAGGACGAAAATTTTTCCGATGGCCTGATCAAGCCGGATGGTGATTATATAAGAATACCCAAAGGACATCTTCACGGAATGATGGAACTGCTCCCGTGGACAGAGGATGAAATCTGGAAGATGATTCCGGAAGGAGATTCCCCTCTGTTCTGGCTTGTTGAAAAGACCGGATGTGTTCTCACGGATTATAATAACTCCATAGGGATGAAAATGACACCTGCCCAGCAGCAGGTGTTTGATGCAATGAGAGCACATGGTTTCCTTACAGATGATTATTATGATCTTACGAAGCAGAGAGAGAAAGCCAGAAGAGAGCAGATGGATAAAGAAGAACAAGCTTCTGAATAAGTTTCGGATAATATGGCAGAGCAGAAAGTTAAGTCTGCTGCTCAGAAGTATTCACGCAGACAGGTCAGAATTCCAAGCTTAAGTTCTTCAAAAGTGTATTCCGTGCGGCCTCGGAAATAGTAGACAACCTGTTCGCAGATCCCGTCTGCAAAAATTTCGGTTTTCATCTGGAACCATGGCGTCGGGTTATGATTTACATCCGGGATCGACTGGATCTTAACTGCGATCTCCCGGCGGAATTTACGCAGGAAATACATAGGTGATTCAGAAGTGAGGATCTGTCTGTACAGGTTCTCATTTTTGTGTATAAGATCTAATAATTCTTCTGTAAATGTGAGAAGTTCTTCTCTGTTTCTAGGACTGTTCTGCATGACATCACTCATCAGTGACTGTTCCATTTCGGCAGCAATATCATAAATATCACTGTAATGCAGATAAAAAGCAGAACGGTTGATGTTGGCACGCCTGACCAGTTCAGTTACAGTGATCTTATCTAAGTCTCCTTTTTCTTTAACCATTTCTGCAAAGGCGGTACGAATTGCTGTCTTTGTCTTAACAGAAGACAGGTTCTTGTCTTTTACTTTCATGTAAATCTGAAATCCTTTCTTAAAATCTTAAATGCAGGGAAATCCCGTGCTGTTTTTTATTAGCATTGTAAAAGAAATAAAAGATTAACCCAATAAAAAACATTAGCCAATGAAGCAAGTATCCTGTTTGCTTGCAGATATGCGTTTGAATCACCATTCAGACGTACAGAAATCTCAGAACATTTATTAAGCCAGAGGGGCATACCCCAGAGGAAAATAAAAGTTCTGAGATTTTTTGTTATATAGTTTTTACCAGATGTCCGGGAATGGAAAATATTAACAGAAAAATAATTTCAAAAAGAAATGAGAATGTTGTTTTTACAACATACTTAAAACGAAATATCCGATATACTTTGCCATGTAATCAAGAGAACACAAACAGTTAACATAGAAACCAATCATTCACAGGAGGGAAACTCATGATAAGACAGATTATACACATTGACGAAGAGCGATGCAATGGATGCGGTTTATGTGCCAACGCCTGTCAGGAAGGAGCCATCGGCATCGTAGACGGAAGAGCAAAGCTGTTACGCGACGACTATTGCGACGGGTTAGGCAACTGCCTGCCGGTATGTCCGACAAATGCAATTTCATTTATCAAAAGAGAAGCAGCAGCCTTTGACGAGGCCGCAGTAGAAGCAAACATGAAAGCAAATGCAGAAAGCGAGAATGGAGCAGGAACAACAAATACAAGATTAGTAGGAAATCATATATCAGCAGGCGTAACAGAAGCCGGCACTGCAGAACCAAAACAAGGCATTGGAAAGAGTTTCACAGGATGTCCGGGAAGTATGGCGAAGAAGATTCTCAGAGCACCACATAAAGAAGAAAGAACTTACACGCAGCTCAATACTTCGGTAGAATCCGAACTGCGCCAGTGGCCAGTACAGATCAAATTAGTACCAGTCAATGCATCATATTTCGACGGAGCCCATCTTCTGATCGCAGCAGACTGCACCGCATACGCCTATGCAGACTTCCATCAGGAATTCATCCGCAACCGAATCACCCTGATCGGATGTCCGAAACTGGACGAGGGCGATTATAGCGAGAAACTGACCGAAATCATACGCCAGAACGATATCAAGAGTGTGACTATCGTAAGAATGGAAGTCCCATGTTGCGGCGGCCTCGCCAGAGCAGCGGAAACAGCCCTGAAAAACAGTGGAAAATTCATTCCATGGCAGGTAAAAGTCATCTCTACAGACGGTCAGATTGTGGACAATATGTAAATGATAGTAAAGATTAAAGATATTACTCAGGAGCTTACCAAAATCAGGCAGGCAAAGAAGTAAATGATTTTATCGAGAATGATTCTAAAACCATAAGAAGAAAAGAATGATATAGCATAAAGCATTCTGGTGATATGTCAAGAGAAATTTAAAATAGTTTTTGATATGTTTTTCCTAAAAAAGGGCGCACTTCACCGTCGCTCATTAATCATCTTTTTGAAAAATGAGC
>NZ_JBQHWS010000143.1:0-8040 GCF_052063845.1 Blautia sp. HCP3S3_D9 | reverse complement strand
ACTATTGGCAGCCAATATCGTGACTGCTTTTTTGCGATGCTTTCATAATTGTTGAAAACATTTGTTGTCAAGGTTCAGTTCTTGGATACGAGTTTTATTTTCGTAGCAAGGTGCAATTTTAATTTATATTGAACGCTCACAAGAGCATATCAATCTTTTTCTCATCAGATTAGATTATCCGAGTTTTCGGACAGTCTCCCAAGCTGTACAGACATTCCAGTTCCTCTGCTGTTTCTATCCCTTCTGCAATCAGAATTGCTCCTGTTGCATTACAGTAATCCAGCAGGAGTTTCATCATGATCTCTTTTTTCTTATACTTGTGGATATCCCTTACCAGTTCTATATCCGCTTTTAGATAATCAGGTGTGGTATTCACTACACGATTTAGTCCTGAATGCCCTGCTCCCACATCATCCAATGCTATCTCATATCCCTGATCTGCATAATGTTTCATGATCTGCTGCAATATCTGGTAGTTTTCTATATCTGACCTCTCTGTTATTTCGAATACAATATCAGAAGCAGGAACCCCTGCCGGTCTGTAAATTGACGATCGGCTGAAACACCGGATATATGGCTTTTCTCTCTAATATCTTATAGAATTCATCTGCTTTGTTTACTTTCATCGTTTTATGATCCCTCCTGAGAGAATCACTTTTTTAATGCTTTTCCTGAAATAAAGAAGGCTCCTGCCAGTGAGGTAAAGGGAACCGTCAGAATTACTCCCATACTTGCGGAAATCCCCTGCATAAGTTCAATCCCAATAGAATACATATTGATAATCTGATGATAAGAATAGTTATATGCAAAAATAAATACCAGTGTGTTGAGAGATCCACCTGCAAAAGCAAGGATCAGCGTATTTGACATAGTTCCCATCATATCTTTTCCAACATTCATGCCGCTTTTAAACAAGTCCCACATTCCAAGATCCGGGCGTCTGCTGTATATTTCCTGTAAAGTAGAGGCAATCGACATTCCTACATCCATTACTGCTCCCAGTGATGCGATCAGAATCCCTGCAAACAGAAGTTCATTTATTTTTATAGCTGTTTTCTCTTCCAGGTAAATCAGCTCTTCAATATCACTTACATTATAACCTGTGATCTGAGTTACTTTTCCAAATATCCCTGCAAATATAACAGCCATAACAACTCCTGTTACAGTTCCTAAAATTGCAGTTAATGATTTAACAGAAATTCCGGAAATCAGATAAATTGTTACTACAGTAGTTATAACAGCAACAACTACCGCTGAAAGGATTGGTGAAACACCTCTATATATCATCGGAAGAAACAGAA
Organism: Blautia sp. HCP3S3_D9; assembly: GCF_052063845.1. Taxonomy (NCBI): domain Bacteria; kingdom Bacillati; phylum Bacillota; class Clostridia; order Lachnospirales; family Lachnospiraceae; genus Blautia; species Blautia sp. HCP3S3_D9. The sequence goes on along the minus strand of NZ_JBQHWS010000143.1, from coordinate 6,739 downwards.
ACAGTACACATACAATGGTAAAGCCCAGTCCCAGTACAGATGCCGCACCTTTTTTCCCGCCGATCAGGATGATTGCCAGAAGAAACACTGCAATCATAAAATATAAGGAAAATTCACGGTCAGCACTATATACAGATGCAATGACTTCTCCCTGTGATTCACTGACCAGTGCAATGACTTTCATACCCCTTTTACAGGTTGCACCAAACAGATAGCTGGAAGAACTGATTGCTTCCACTTCTTTGTTCTTAAATTTACCGGAACAGAGTCGCAGCCTGACTGTCTGATTACCTACTCTGTTTCCGTTTTCTGTAAGGTTATCTGAAATAACCTCTGTTACTACTGCTTTCTCAAAGGTTCTGCCCTCTGTGGAAAGAAGTTCTGTTTTTTCGATCTTATTATATTGCATCAGAAAAATGAGGAAAAGGATGCCTGCGATCACCAGGCACCCTCTCCGAAGGAAATTTTTGTTTAACATTATTTTGCTTTCACCTTAATTGTTTTGCTTGCTGCCCCATACACGTTCTTGTCTGAAACCTTGGTAAATGCTTTTACTCTTACATAGTAAGTTTTTCCTTTGGACAGATTTTTAAGAATATATGTAGTTTTTGCTGTACGGTAAGTAGTTACCTTTTTGAATGAAGAATCTGTAGAAACCTGGATTGCATAGCCGGAAACTTTTCCGCCTGCTCTTCCAATCGTAACAGTTACTGTTCCGGATTTTCCGGCTTTCACAGTTTTTAATACTGCTTTCTCTGGCACAATCTTAAATGTTACGGTCTGTGTTCCTGTATACTTTCCGGTTCCATTGATGGTTGCTTTTGCCAGACCTGTATTTTTGTTATCTGCATAGGTAACTGTGTAGTCTTTTCCTGCCTTTAAGGTCTTTCCATTCAGAGTGACCTTAAGAGCCGGCTGGATCTGTTTTCCTGTATAAACCTGATTCTTCACTTTATCTACAGATGCAGACTTAATATCTTCTGTCACACCTTTTTTAATCGTAAAGGTTTCATCAATTTTCTGATCATTATCTGTGCGATAAGTATTGATCGTAAATGTATTATCTGTTACATCAATAACAGAATAAGTCGGAACATCTTCCTGCCATCTGTTTGCAATATAGCTCTGCATTCTTGGTACAAGATCATAATACTTGCTTCCTGATGAAGAGTTTGCTGTCATATAGAGAATACCATCCGGATTTACAACTGTCTCACCCTTTTCTGTATCCTCTACCGCATCCTTATCCATAACTGCATTCAGATAATTCAGATAAGCCACATCAGCCGGTTCCTTAGAATCTGCGGAAATATTTGCCGGTGCTTCATATCTTGTAGCCGGATTTTCTCCTGCATCCATATCCTTGTCTAGCTCTGCATCAAACTCATCATCCGTATATTCTACAGTTTTATGTCCGCCCTCAAGAATATGGGTACGAGAATATGCATGATCGTGTCCTGTAAGAACAACATCTACATCATTTGCTTCAAAATAGGGTACCAGTGTATATCTGAGGTTTGTAATCTCCGGCTCATTGGAATGCTCTGCAGAACCATAAATATCCTGATGTAAGGTTACGACTCTCCAGGTACAGTTTGGATTTGCAGCAATTGCCTGTTCCATGAACTGTTTGTGTTCAGCAGCATTGGTATCCTGTGTATTGAGCATCATAAACAGGGTGTTTCCATATGTGAAATAATAGTCTCCGCCAACAACTCCGTTAGAACCCAGGTCACTGCTGTTTGGTGTATTAAAATGATATGTGTAGTTCGCATTGTCTGCGTCATGGTTACCAACTGTAGTTGCAACAGGAAGGGATTTCAGCACATCCGGACTTAAATATCCGGTATACTCAATTTCACTGGTCATTTCACTTTTTCCCGGAGATTTTTTCTTAGTTGTCTGGATCTGGTCACCTGCTGATACTACGAAGCTTGCATTTCCGCCTGTTTTATCCATAGCTTCATTTAATGTGGTGTTCCAGTTAAAGGAATCATTTCTGACCGCATCGGATTGTGCCTGATAAAATTCTGCTGTGTCAGATCCTTTCAGTTCATTGGAAGATCCGATCTGCGGATCGCCTACGAAAATAAAGCTGTAATTATTGGTTGATTTTGTAGCGTATTCTGCAGGTTCTGTGTAGGTTCCATCCTCTTTTTCATAGCTGTAATAGTACACAGTATTGGCACTCAGACCTGTTGCTGTCACTTTATTGGAAACATATGCTTCATTGGTCTTTGTATTTGTCGTTGCATCTGTCTGCTCTGCAACATACACTTTGGCATTTTTCATATTTCTGCCTTCACCAATGATCAGTTTCGGTGCCGTTGTATCAGCCTGTGCTCCAAGGATATCTGCTACCATTGCAGCGATTGCACGACTTTCATCGCTTTCTGTATCAAAATCAGGAAGGTCCTCATCTGAGTTCGCTTCTGCTGCAAATTCCTCTGCGTCATTCTCAGAAGCAGTAAATGCTGCTACATCTTCTCCATCTTCCACATTAAATGCTGCTGTGCTTTCTTCTGTTACTGTACTCTCTTCAGCTATTGCAGTTTCCGCTCCTGTATTTGCTTCTGTTTCTGCATTCGATTCTGTCTCTTCAGCCTGTACTGCTTCCAATGTTTCATCTGTCACTGAAGTACCTGCTTCTGTTTCTGTAAAGGCAGGTTCACTGCTGTCACTGAAAGCATCACCTGACTGAGCGGAGAACTCCTGTGCAGCCTGTTCTTCTTTTTTTTCTGCTGTGTCAGAGTTATCTTTTTTAGAATACCATGCAAAATTTAACTGGCTAAAGTCAGAGCCTGGAGTAAGTGAAACCTGAGTCCAGTCATTCTTAACAGCTTCCCACTCTGTTTTCCAGGATTCCCAGTTCTGAGAAATTCCCATTCCTCCTGCAAGAGAAGCAGCATCTGTTTTTCCGTCCGGTGCTGCACTTGCAAATGCCGGAGTAACCGCTCCTGCTGTCAGTGAAACTGATAAAATACCTGCCATAAAACTTTTTCGCCATAAGTTGTTCATTTTTTCATAATCCTCCTGAGAAATGAATGTTTCATCACACGATTACAGATCGGGTGTTCATTACATTGGAGAGTATAGGAACATTGAGAAAAAAGTTCAATAGACTTTACTGAGGTTTAACTATATTTAACATAAGTCTTACGCTACTGTTCGCTCCGTTCTCAGTAACGTCCTGACAATAAGGTACACCTGCAAGAAATTCAGCTCAAAGCGCTTTCCTCAGACAGGCTTTGACACACTCCATGCACAAAATACATTCTGTTCCGTTTTTCCGTTTTCTGGAATTATCGATTATATCAACATTCATCGGACAAACTTCCCCACAATAAAAGCTATAAACATAATTTTTTCCATATTCCCTACGTGATTCAGAAAAAGCTACACCACGAAAAGAAACGAAAATGCTTAAGCTGAAAAAGCAAAAGCCCAACAGCAATCGATGTTCCAAAGGGTTCCAGATATTTGTCAGACCAATTTGCCATAAGTACCAGAATATCAGGATTTACGAAAGCAATTTATAGTAGATTTTGGCATATACATTTCGATTTTTTTTGAGTATAATAATTCCGAAAAAGTACTTTGACAGTAAATAAAATGCGACATAATTGCACAGGAGGCATGGGATATGATTATTACAATAGCAAGACAGTGCGGAAGCGGCGGACATGAAATAGGAAAAGAACTGACTTCCAGACTTGGACTGGAACTCTATGACAGAAAGAAGCTTGAAGAAGAGGCAAAAAAACTGGGAAAACTTGACGAGAACAAAGAATTTTTTCAGGAAAAAGCAGTAAACAGCCTGCTCTACAGTATCGCTGTAAGCTACGGAGCAAGCAATCCGATGGAAAGATCTTTTGAACTTATACGTGAACTTACACAACAGAAATCCGCCGTAATCATCGGCCGCTGCTCAGGAGCAATCTATGCAAATGATCCTGATGCAACTACAATTTTTCTTCACGCAGATAAGGACTGCCGTATCAAACGTGTAATGAAACGAGACGGCATTGATGAGAAAAAAGCTGCGAAACTGATAAAAGAAGTGGATGAGAAAAGAGCATCCTTCCACAAATTCTGTACAGGCAAAGAATGGGGAGACGCCGGTCAGTATCAGCTGTCTATTGATACCGGAAAACTTGATATTTCCGATGCAGCGGACATGATCATAAATTATATCAACGCTAAAAACAGGTTATCCTTCTGATCACGCTTTTCTTTACGCACATATGCCTGCCCTATGTTTTCAAACACTAATCATAGGGCAGGCATTTTTTATTTAGAGCGTGTTTGAAAAATGCTTTACGCAAGATGTGCGTCACAATTTGTGGGAGATTTTGTTCGGATGAAGGCGTCGTAGTGGGCTACGACAACCGAATTCGGACAAAATATACCGCAAAGTGGGGCGTGCAGATTGCGGGAATGATTTTTCAGACACGCTCTAGCACATATTATTTCACAGAAATATGTTCTCTTGATTTGTCAGCAATCTCTTTTTTAATCTTTTCTACAAATTCATCCAGTGGAAGAACGTTAGTTTCTTTTTCTCCGTGGAGACGGAAAGAAACACTACGATTATCTTTTTCATTAAATCCGATAACCAGCAGATAAGGTACTTTCTGTACCTGACCCTCGCGCATGCGATAGCCAAGCTTTTCAGAACGGTCATCAAGTTCTACACGAACGCCAGCTTCTTCTAATGCGTCAACGATTTCTTTTGCATAAGCATTTAATCCATCATCATCTGTTTTTACAGGGATAACACGAGCCTGGACAGGAGCAAGCCATGTTGGCAGATTTCCTTTTGTTTCTTCCAGAATATAAGCCATAAAACGATCCAGAGATCCCAGAATAGCACGATGCAGTACAACCGGTGTCTTCTTTTCGCCATTGCTGTCAATGTAATACAGATTGAATTTAGCTGGCAGACAGAAGTCTAACTGGCAGGTAGAAAGAGTGATCTCATTACCGATAGCCGGCTGAACATTTACGTCCAGTTTCGGGCCATAGAATGCAGCTTCACCGATTTCTTCTGTATATTCAATTCCGATATCATTTAAAACATGACGCAGTGCATCTTCTGCTGTATTCCACATCTCATCATCATCATGATATTTTTCTTTGTTCTCAGGGTCACGGAGAGAAAGGACACAACGATAATTAGTAATACCGAAATCTTTATAAGTATCAAAAATTAATCTGACAACTTTTGTAAATTCATCTTTGATCTGCTCTGGTGTTACAAACAGATGGGCATCATTCTGGCAGAAATGACGGCCACGTTCGATACCTTTTAATGTACCGCTGCTCTCATAACGGAAGTCATGAGCAATTTCACCAATACGGATTGGCAGGTCTTTGTAGGAATGTCTTCTGTTTGCATAGATCATCATATGATGCGGACAGTTCATTGGTCTGAGGACAAAGGACTCTCCTTCCATTTCCATAGGCGGGAACATGTTCTCTTTGTAGTGATCCCAGTGACCGGAAGTCTTGTAAAGATTTACAGTACCAACACAAGGAGTCATAACATGGAGATATCCCAGTTTTCTTTCTTTATCCTTGATGTAGTTTTCCAGCTCCTGCCAGATTGTATAACCTTTTGGAAGGAACATTGGAAGACCACGTCCAACAAGATCGTCTACCATAAACAGGTTCATATCTTTACCGATCTTTCTGTGATCTCTTTCTTTGGCTTCCTCTAATAACTGTAAGTGCGCATCCAGTTCTTCCTGTGTCGGGAAACATACACCGTAAATACGCTGAAGCATTTTATTCTTGCTGTCACCTTTCCAGTAAGCACCGGAATGACGGATCAGCTTGAAATGTTTACATAATTTTACATTATCTACATGAGGTCCACGACAGAGGTCTGTGAAATCACCCTGATCGTAAACTGTAATATTGCCATCGTCAAGATCGTCAATTAAGTCCAGTTTGTAAGGATCATCTTTGAACATTTCCAGAGCTTCTTCCTTGGAAACTTCACGGCGAATGATCTTTTTACCGGATTTAACAACTTTCTTCATTTCCTTTGTAATCTTTTCGATATCTTCATCACGGATAACATCATCGCCAAGATCGATATCATAGTAGAATCCTTCTGCTACAACAGGTCCTACCCAGAATTTGGCATTTGGATAAAGATGCTTAATTGCCTGTGCCATGACATGAGCGCAAGAATGATTGAGTGTGTTTAACTGCTCATTTTCTTTGAAATTTACCATTTGTATTCTCCTTTTTAATTTTTTATGAAATGATGTCAGAGTTAAAAGGTATTTTTCCCTGACTTGCTATAGAAATGAAAAAAGCACCCATAGACTTATAATACATGATCTAAGGGTGCTTGCACACGGTTCCACCTTAATTTTTACTCTTACAGCCGATAACGGGGCAACACGGTAACGCTTCGGAATCCATCCTTCTGCGCACAGCTTCGAAGTGGTCTTCATGTAATCCGTTCTCAAGAAACTTCCAGCAAATGTTTCTCTCTCTGTCAGAACCTGACTGCACTACTTTCTTCATCAACGCTTTTATGGGTACTTTTCATTTTTTGACTTAACCCATTATAATATAGTTATCACTTTAATTCAACGGATTTTTTGAAAAAAATTACTCAATCTATACAGAATAAGTTACTGTTCACTCCGTGCCCAGTAACACGCTTCGCGATGCACAGAATTTATGCTAATCGCATAAATTCGCGCGGTATGTCTCGGGTTTT
>NZ_JBQHWS010000142.1:0-8047 GCF_052063845.1 Blautia sp. HCP3S3_D9 | reverse complement strand
GTTCTCTGGATTGCAAAATACCTATCGTCAATCTTATATGCCAGTTCATCCGGTTCCAGTTCCGGCATAAGTCCTTCCACAGAAATCCCTTTCTCCTGCAGATATTCTGAAATAGCTTCCAATGCTCCTGCATCATACCCATTCCAGAGATCTTCTGCGACAAGCTGACCATGTTCCGATACGATAATCCCTGCCACATCTGAACCATACTCATCATGTTCCATGAAGAAGAACTTCTCCCCTGCATACTCTCTTTCATCTACTGTATGCCAGGTTCCTGCATGTCCATCTGCTTCAAATCCTCTGGTATCTGCTGTAATGGTGACTTCCGCTTCATCTAATGCCTGTTCAATCTTCTGCATACGGATCTCTGCCCTTGCCATATCAATAAATCCATCTAACACCGCTGGGTGGCTTTCTATCACATAATCCTGATTCAGATTCTTCCCCTGATTGATATTTTCCGGGATTTCGATATGTTCTGCCCAGTCTTTGTTCTGTTTGGAAAATCTGCCGTCATAAGAAAGTTCCCGAAGCGTATTTGCCATAACAAACGTCATACGTTCTTCTCCAAACTGTTCCAGCACTTGTTTTGCGGCATCTTCCTTTAAATGCAGCCCGTCAAAATTTAATGCGATTGCTTCCTCGATTGCTTTCTTACAATCAATATTTAACTTTCTGGAATCCAGATAAGCATCTACATCCCGTTCTTCCATTGCCTGAGCAAGTGTTCCTTTATAAACTGGCGGATAGGCTCTGGTATGATTATTTTCCAGCATCTCCATTCTCTGCTGTACAAAGTCCGGAAGTTCCTCAAAGCCGAAAGAATCCACATAATAAGCCTTTGTCTCCGCCGTCCGGTTTATAACTATGACGTCGCTTACCGATAAGGAATGTCCATGAAAATCGTTCGGGCGGTTGATATTAAATCTCTCAAAAATATCCTCTAATGTGATCGTTGGTATCCACGGAGCCGCATACACCATCCTGTAGTCTTTCCCCTCAATGGTATAGCCTAATTTTTTAGCCGATTCAAAACCCATAAACTGATAAGTATGCTCTCCGCCCGTATCCATCTGATAGATTGCAAAACGACCGCTTTCTCCATGAAAAAGCAAAGTTTCATCAATCTTTTCCGCACTGTCCTGTTCCAGTTTTTCCTGTCTGGTGGCAGATGCTTCTTTTTCTTCATATTGCATGATATTTTCTCTTTCCAGCTCATGCATCTGCTCCTCAATGTTCCCAATGATCTCTGCAGATGTTTTTCGGATGGTATCCATTGATGCTTTCAACGCCTTCATATCCCTGCTCTCGCACCAGCTGGCGATATAGGTAAACGAATATTCTGAAGTATCCAGACCAAAATGGTTGCAGACAATATAAGCGATACTTTCTGCTTCCACTTCCTTTGTTGTCTGGTCTTTTAAGACGCCTTCCACATCCATTACTTCCCGGTCATGCAGCAATGCGTGGCTCACTTCATGGACTCCGGTTTTCATCGTCTGTACATTACTCATATCTTCCTTTATCGCAATATATTTTTCTGTCTGGTGATAATAGCCTTTTGCATCCCCTTCCACATTCATCATGCGGATCGGTACAGGAGAAATATTCTGCAATGCCTGCATAAACGTATCATAAAACTGTACACTTCCGGTAAGCTCCGGTACCTCCAGTTCTGCGATCGGTTCCCCCTCTGTCTGGCTGACATCAAACACTGTCGTTACACGGAATCTCGGTATCACCATCTCCACGATCTCTGTTTCCGGCTGTCCATCATCCCCGATCACAGGCTCTTTTGTTACCGGGTCGATCTTTTCAATCTCCTGTTTCTCCCGTATCGGTGCTGGTGCGATGATCTGGATTCCTTTCTCTCCACGTTTTACATGACGGTTAAATTTCTTCTTCCATGCCTGATAGCCTGCCACCAGTGTTGCTTCCGGTTTCTGCATGGTGATCAGCAGCGTGTTATTAAAGCTGTAATTGTGGAACTTTGACATGGTATTCAGATATTCGGTATATCTCTCCGAAGTAAAGATTTCCTTTACTCCCTGTTCCAGCCGTTCCGATATTTCTTTTAACTGTTTTTCTATATTATTTGCCATAAACAAACCCTCCATTTTACGTCACCGCCAGAGAAAACTCTGACGGGAAATCTTTTATAACTCCTGTTCATGTTTTTTCTTTGCAGCTTTCTGTACAGGTGGCTGTTCCGCTGTATTCTGCTGTGCCTTCTCCTGCTTTAAGCGTTCCAGAATAGACGGCTTATGGATTCTGTCTGCTGTTTCCGGAAGTTCTTTTTCTTCTACGGCATCCCTGCTGTCTGTGCTGCTTCCTTCTCTGCCAATATCCTCATCTGCCATAATCGTCTCATTGCCCTTTTCATCCATGTTCAGCAGGGCATTTAACTCGGATAAGCGTTCCATCTTTTCATTCAGTTCTGCTTCTTTCGGAAATGGTTTCTTTACCTCTTCCTGTGCAGTAGCAAGCTGCTGTTGTACGGTTTCTAACTTCTGCTTACTTTCCGTCAGCTTCCTGTCGATAGAAGAAAGCGTGTTATGGATACGCTGCATATTTCCTATAGGGTCTTTTCCGATCTCCAGCTTATAAGAGCATTTTCCTTTGATCGTCAGTTCAAACGCATTGGAGAACATATTGTAGGAAGCAGATAACGTAAACCCCTGATATTCCCCGACCTTTCCGCCGGTGCTGATGGTTTTTAAACCTGCACAGGCGGCGATCAACGCTTCGCCTGCTTCTTTCTTATCTTCATAAAGAACATTCCCTACCGTCATGGCAAACGTGTCATTATCCTGTAAATCCACGCTTTTTACTACCTGCGAATCCACCTGCATCCCGGCAATCCGCTCTTTCAATGCACTGATCTGTACCGGGAAATTCTTTGCAATATCGGATTCCAGACGGTAAATCTGACTGGTATGGTTTGCCTTTAGAAGTTTCAGCTTACTCACCTGCACATCCAGATCCATTTTTTCTTTAATGTACGGATTGCCTGTGGCAAGTGCCTTGATCTCTGCATAGGACAGTGCCGTATCATCAACATCTTCACAAGCTCTGACCGGGGATTTACTGGTCATAATCTGGCTGATGAACTTCTGCTTATTCTCCAAAATCTGGTCGAGTAGGTCAGCGGTATTACTACCGCTTTCCCCTCTAAGAACCGTGCGTGAGAGTTTCCCCTCACACGGCTCAAGCACTTATAAGCCCTGTGTTAGCAGAACCAGTTCATCAACATTTTTCGAGTAATGAAGTTTTCTATGGCAATCAGCATGTAATAAGACATTCTTTTCTTTAAAATCTGCTCCCACTTCCGTATGGATTCGGAATCCCCGTTCCACTGTGATAGGTTCACCACAATGCGGACAAATGCCTTTCTGCATTTTGTACAGTGCATTTAATTTCTTCCTTCCATTGATTTCTCGAAGCATTCTCTTTGTGTCTCTGTCCTCAAAATATTCTGTGAAACGTTCATCAAATGGTGTCGCTTCTGATTTTGTTTTCAGCCACCTTACTATTTTAGTATCAGTAGCATATATCAGATGTAATTCAAATGAGTCTGCCATATTTACACTGAATGTCCAGTTCCTTGTGCCGACTCTCCTGAAATATTTCTTTGCTATCCATTTGTGGCTTTTCTTCGGATGCCTACGTTTACACCATCTCCACAGACATCTCCATACATCGAAATCAAACCTGTCAAACGCCTGCGAGGAGACATTATACTTTTGGAAATTTACCCATCCTCTGATGACCGGATTTAACTTTCTTATCAAATCTTCCTGCTTCATAGATGGATTTTGCTTTATAATCCCCCGTATCTTATTCACAATGGCTTTATAATTCTTTTTGGATGGTTTTGTAAGAAGCTTGTCTTTATACCACCGTATATTACATCCGAGAAAATCAAAACCATCTTCGATATGGGTAATCACTGTCTTTTCTTCTGACAGTTCCAATCCTCTCTCTGATAAAAATTCCCGGATAATCGGGAGAACACCTGCTTCCAAAAGCTCTCTACTTTCGCCTGTGACGATGAAATCGTCAGCATAACGTATAAAGTTCACTTTTGGAAAATATGCTTTTCCATCCCTTTTAGTTTTGTGGTATTTCTTCCTAATCTGGACTTCCAGACCATCCAACACCATGTTGCAGATAGTTGGTGAGATAGCCGAACCCTGTGGGCTGCCGAGGTCTGTTGGAAATAATCTTCCGGTCTCGACATACCCGCTTTTTAACCATTTTCGCAGAATATCTCTGTCCATTGGGATATGGTTCAGTATCCATTCGTGACTGATGTTATCAAAACAGCCCTTAATGTCTCCTTCCAGCACCCATTTAGGGGATTTTGCTTTATTCAGACAGGTAAAGCACTGTTCGATTGCATCCTGTACACATCTCTTTGCTCTAAATCCATAGGAGTTAGGGTCAGCAGTGATTTCCGCAATCGGTTCCAGTGCAAATTTGTACAATGTCTGCATCGCTCTATCCTTCATACATGGGATACTGAGCGGCCTCATTTTTCCGTTCTTTTTCGGGATATATACCCTCTTTAACGGTAATGGTTTATAGCCTCTGCGTTTTAAGCTGAGAATTGCTTCATATTTCAGTTTGGGAGTAGACCATAAGATTTTGTCTACACCTGCTGTCTTTTTGCCTTTATTACTCGTTACTCTTTTTACAGCTAAAGCACGTCCGTAGAAAGAGTGTGTAAGCAGCCATTGCAAAGACTTTACTTTGCCGGTTCTGCCCTGTTGATGAGCCTTTACGATACGCATTTGCAGTTTTTTAACGTATGCATTCGCTTTGTTCCAGTCGATGCTGTCCCATGCCTTAGCAACGTCAGAAGTCGCACACATTTTCATGTTCATTTGCCTTACTCCTTTCAAAAATTCTATAAACTCTCTCGTAATTAAGCACCTTGCGGAATTCTGCTCCCCTTTCGGGTGGGGCAAATTTTGAACCCCTATCCGTCCTCATTACAAGGTCGGCATTCGCTTCCTCCGCAATCCTTTACCCGCATTCCCAACGGCTTCCCTTACGGTCCACTTGCCTTTGCAGGCGAGAATACGGGCTTGACACGTTCCACTTAATCAACAATCAATGATAGTTTAGGTTCCACCTCTACTCCGGCAGTCTTATGTCCGTGTATTCCTATCGTGGAGAGGAATATCCAACTGCACACCTTTTGGTTCAAGCCTGTCAGCTACTTTGGCTTGTTCAGCTTTAACGAAGCTTACGGTGATTCAGTTAATTAACCATGCTATCAGAAAGCCTGCACCCTAACCGCCTTGTAGCTGGCAGTTTTGCTTCTCCCTCACGGGATTTGCTCCAAATAGGGTTCCATTTATATCCGCTTCCGAACAATGCCATTACTGGCAAAGCCGGGGATATTGGCTTCATCCAACGGAATGGATGGTTTGGTCGGAAATACCGCCAAACAGTTAAATTAAGCGACTTCGTGTCGCACCCACATGTACGCATCAAAGGTATTTTCTGTCACATACCGGAATATCTTTACCTTCTCATTCTGGTTTCCCTGCCTTAAAATACGCCCTTCCTGCTGTTCCAGATCGGATGGTTTCCATGGACAGTCAAGATGATGGAGAGCGATTAGTCTGTCCTGCACGTTCGTACCTGCACCAAGTTTCGGAGTGGAACCCATAAGGATTCTCACCTGCCCGGCCCGTACCTTTGCAAACAAATCTGCTTTCTTTGTCTCCGTGTTGTATTCATGGATAAACGCAATCTCTTCTTTCGGGATTCCCCTGGCGACCAGTTTGTTTCGGACATCATCATATACGTTGAAAGTCCCATCTCCTTTAGGTGTGGACAGGTCGCAGAAGATCAGCTGGGTTGTCCGGTCTGCTTTTCCTTCTTCCCATACCTGAAAAGCATTTTCCACACAGGTATTGACCTTGCTTTTTTCCGCATCCGGAAGGAGTTCATTCAAAAGCCTTTGGTCTAACGCACACTTCCTTCCGTCGTTGGTGATCTTGAGCATGTTATCCTCTGTCGGATTTACCATTCCTGCTCTTACTGATTCTGCACGTTCTGAAAATGCTGCTACCATATCCTGCTGTTCTTCACTTGGTTTTAAAACTTCATTGATAAACTCTGCTTCCGGCACTGGAAGATTCAGCATATCAGAAGTCTGAATATCCGCAGCTTCCTTAAAAATGGAGATCAGCTCTGGAAGATTAAAAAAACGGGCAAACCGTGTTTTTGCACGATAGCCCGTTCCTTCCGGTGATAATTCGATTGCGGTTACTGTCTCCCCAAACGTTGCCGCCCAGGAATCAAAATGTCCCATGCCCATACGCATAAGTGTGTCATACTGGAGATAACGCATGATAGTGTAAAGCTCCGTCATACTGTTCGATACGGGAGTACCTGTAGCAAAGGTGATCCCTCTGCCGCCTGTCAGTTCATCCATGTACCGGCATTTCATAAACATATCCGAACTTTTCTGTGCATCCGTCTGTGAGATACCCGCCACATTCCGCATTTTTGTATACAAAAAAAGATTCTTAAAACTATGGCTCTCATCCACAAACAGCCGGTCTACGCCCAACTGTTCAAAGGTTACTACATCATCCTTTCTGGTCTGGTCATTGAGTTTCTTCATCCTCGCCTGCAGACTCTTCTTTGTTTTTTCCAACTGCTTGATGGTATAATTCTGCCCTGCCTGATGTGCTGCTTCTTCAATGGAGAACGTAATATCTGCAATCTGATCTTCCAGCATGGCAATCTGCCGTTCTCTTGAAAGAGGGATTTTCTCAAACTGCGTATGGCCGATAATCACGGCATCATAATCCCCTGTCGCAATACGGGAACAGAACCGTTTTCGGTTTGCCGGCTCAAAGTCCTTCTTCGTTGCCACCAGGATATTTGCTCCCGGATAGAGACGTAGGAAATCACTGCCCCACTGCTCGGTCAGATGGTTTGGCACGACAAAAAGATTCTTTTGTGAGAGTCCCAGCCGTTTTGATTCCATACCGGCTGCGATCATCTGGAACGTCTTCCCTGCTCCTACGCAATGAGCTAGTAACGTATTATTTCCATACAGCACATGAGCCACTGCATTTTTCTGGTGCGGCATCAGGGTGATCTCCGGGTTCATGCCTACAAACTGAATATGGCTTCCATCATATTCCCGTGGACGGATGCTGTTAAATCGTTCATTATAGATCTTACATAAATCTTCCCGTCGGTGCAGGTCTTTAAATATCCATTCCTTAAATTCCTCTTTGATAAGTTCCTGCTTCTGCTGTGCCAGCATCGTTTCTTTTCGGTTCAGTTCCCGATGTTCCCCATCCGCATCCTGTATCGTGTCATAAATCTTGGTATCCCGGAGATTTAGAGCATCTTCCAAAAGGCGGTATGCATTGGCTCTCTGTGTTCCATAAGTAGAGGTTACAAGAGCATTTCCATAACTGCCTACGCTTTTTCCCATAACATTCCACTGTCCGGTCACTTCTGCATACTGGACTTTAATTTTGTCCCCTACATAATATCTTGGAGTATGGAATGTCTCTGCCATAAACTGTGTAATGTAATCCTCTGAAATCCAGGTTGCTCCAAGTCTTGCCTCAATCTCTGACGCATCCAGATCTTTTGGTTGTACCTGCTCCAAATACTGCACATTCACCTGGTATTCCGGGTGGTGTTCGGCAAACTGTTTTGCAATCTGCAACTTCTCCCTTACATTTCCAGAAAGGTATTCATCCGATGGCTCCCACTTTTCACTGATTGGATTTCTAAAAATTACTCCTGCCAGTTCTTCGGTAAGCTCCTCTTCTGTTTTCCCGGAAAGCTGTGCCATATAAGAAAGGTCAACGCCTGCCCTCTCACCAATGGAAACCGCAAGTGCTTCACTGGCAGTATCCACGGAAGTTACCGTTTCTGCCCTGCGGATTGTCCTTTTGGTAAAAATATCCGCTTTCCGTTTCAGTTCTCCCTTATCATCCAGAAATTCCAGAGAAGTCAAAAGACAATAACTGCTGTCCTGACTAAATGCCCTCTTATT
>NZ_JBQHWS010000141.1:0-8179 GCF_052063845.1 Blautia sp. HCP3S3_D9 | reverse complement strand
CATTTATATTATTGCCAGAAATTTCCGATCCTATTCCAGAGGTCGGGTGTGGGCAGAGCCCACAAAAGGCAATAATCATGATGCCTTACTTGTCATGCAAAAAAATCGAAAATGATGTATATAATTTTCCTACATGGCAATACTGTAAGTACAAAGATATATTCGACAGCCGCATAATCATTAATTCGACAGCAAAATTTTACATATCTATTTCTTATCAGAAAGATTTACTTTCCATAGACACAAGAATTTTTACACCCTCACCTATGATGATATATCCTGTCTTTGACAGTTACTAAACAAAAAAAACGATGTACATCTTGATTTTACTGGGGTTCGGCGATTTATTGTGTCGTTTTGGAATATAGTATTTTATTTCCGACCTTTGCTTTTTTTCAGAATGTTTTTCATTTGCCTTTTGGTGATAAATCTATAATCCGTTTCAAAGCCGCAAATAGTGTGCAATGCATCAGTCTAAATGAATTTTTGGAAGGTGAAGATATTGAGGTAACTAATGTAGAAAAAAATCGGAAGATACACTGATACAGATATCAAAAGATAGTAGTCATAAACAGCGTTATTTAAAGAAGATTATTGCTGTACTTCTTATTGCTGTGGGAGTATTTGCTATTACTCTTTTGATAATTCGGTGGTATCCTCTTTGTGGATTTCAGAATTTGTTTCTCAGCTTTCGGTATTCTCTCGGCGAATATCCTTTCAACTTGTGAAAAAGCCGACTGAAATAAAGCTGGTTATCATATCCGACAATCTTAGAAATCTCATTGATGGAATAGGTTGTTGTTTCAAGTAACATCTGGGCATTGTTAATTCGGATTCCCACAATAAACTGCATTGGTGTAGAACCTGTGTATTTTTTGAAGTTTCGGATAAACCAGCTGACACTCATTCCACGTGAGGCAGCATAATCATCTATGCTAATATTCTGGTTATAATTTTCACTGAAAAAGGTAACTGCTTTATCCATCTCATGATCAAGATATTCATTTTTTAATATGTGCTCTCTTGTCAGTTCCCGGTGGAAACTGATCAGAAGATGACGGAGCAGAAGGACAAGCATTTCCTCATAATTATCTTGGCAACGCTGAAGCTCGATGATAATACGCTTGAAAATCTGTTCGTATTCCATAGAGGTTCCGACCTGAAATACACGCTCTTTATCCGGGAATCCATATTGCCGTAGGATATTTTTTACATTGTTGCCTGTAAAATGAATCCAGTATACTTCTATCTTATCTTTTCCATAATATTCATATTTCTGAAGTTCCTTCGGTCTGTACAGTACAATATTACCGGCGGGGACAATCGTTTCGTTATCCACATTGTCAAAATGAAAATGCCCACAACCAGCAGTGATATAGATAATCTGATAATCCAGGCGTCCCCTTGGACGGTAGGTTGGTAACTTTGGATGGCTGGAAAGGCGGTAAGTACCGCAACTTCCTACAACCAGTGGGCGACTTTTGTCTTTGAAATCCATATGGGAGTGGTTTAAATAACCGGTATTCATATACATATGGTAGCACCTCTTTTCCTTTTTTTGTTATTGTATCATTTAGTGCATATTTTGTCTAATCCAATTCATAGACATGTTTTGCAGATTAGGATAAGATATATATAGCAAAACAGAGAAACGTAAACATAAAAATAAAAGACAAGGTTTGCTGTGGAAAAACAAAGTGCAAAAAAATGTATATGTATTAAAGGAGAGTTATTTATGATTGTACCACGTTATTATGAGGATTTAAGCGTACTGCATGAAAATACAATGCCAGCCAGAGCCTATTTTATTCCGGCATCCAAAAGAATGGATAACCTGGTGGAGCACAGGGAAGAGTCAGACCGAATGCAGTTATTGAACGGAACTTGGAAGTTCCAGTATTTTAACAGTATCTATGATGTTCAGGAACCCTTCTTTGAGAAAGATTATGATACAGAAAATTTTGATGAGATTCAGGTTCCGAGTGTATGGCAGATGGCAGGATATGACACACATCAGTATACAAACATCAGGTATCCGTTCCCATTTGATCCACCGTATGTACCACAGGATATTCCATGTGGAACATATACACATACCTTTGTTTATCACAAAGATGAAAATGCACCAAAAGCTTTCTTGAATTTTGAAGGAGTAGACAGTTGCTTTTATGTATGGATCAATGGCTCTTATGTAGGGTATAGCCAGGTTTCTCATATGACCAGTGAGTTTGATATCACCGACCTCCTTCGGGACGGAGAGAACAGCATAGCGGTTCTGGTCATGAAGTGGTGTGATGGTTCCTATTTGGAAGATCAGGACAAATTCCGTATGAGTGGTATTTTCCGGGATGTGTACATTTTGAAACGCCCAAAACAGGCAATCAGTGATTATCATATTAAAACAAGAATTGATGATATGCTTGCGAAAGTAGAAATTGAAATGAAATTCTACTCTCCGTTAAATGTAAAAATTTCGATTGAAGATAGAAACGGAGCAGTTGTAGCACTAGGAAGTATTGCTGAAGAAGGAACAGCTGTATTAGAAATCGCAAGTCCGGAACTTTGGAATACAGAAAATCCATATCTCTATAAACTGATTCTTGAAACAGAGAATGAAGTAATTGTAGATCACATTGCATTAAGAAAGATAGAGATTAAAGACCAGGTTATTTATTTAAATGGACAGAAGATTAAATTCCGTGGTGTCAATCGACATGATTCTGATCCGGTTACTGGATTTACAATCAATCCGGAACAGATTACAACCGATCTTACGTTAATGAAGCAGCATAATTTTAATGCGATCCGTTCTAGCCACTATCCGAACGCACCATTTTTCTATGAAATGTGTGACAAGTATGGATTCATGGTAATAGATGAAGCAGATATTGAAGCTCATGGTCCATTTATGATCTACAGAAAAGAAGACACTGATTATAATCGGTTCAAACGATGGAATGAGAAGATTGCAGATGATCCGGTATGGGAAGAGGCAATCGTTGATCGCGTAAAACTCATGGTGGAACGTGACAAAAACCGTTTCTGTATTGTTATGTGGTCAATGGGAAATGAGAGTGCTTATGGCTGCAACTTTGAAAAAGCACTGGAATGGACAAAGAATTTTGATCCAGACCGTATCACACAATATGAGAGTGCAAGATACCGTAATTATGATGAAACATATGATTACAGCAATCTGGACGTGTACAGCCGGATGTACCCAGCGCTTTCCGAAATTCAGGAATATCTGGATAAAGATGGAAGCAAACCCTTCCTTTTGGTAGAGTACTGTCACAGCATGGGAAACGGACCTGGAGATTTTGAAGATTACTTCCAGATGATTCAGGATAATGATAAAATGTGCGGCGGCTTTGTCTGGGAATGGTGTGACCATGCGATTGCTCATGGAACTGCTGAGAATGGAAAGACTATATATGCTTATGGGGGCGACCATGGCGAAGAAATTCATGATGGCAACTTCTGTATGGATGGATTAGTATATCCGGACAGAACGGTACATACAGGACTTTTGGAATACAAGAATGTTTATCGCCCGGCAAGAGTTGTTTCCTATAACAAAGAAAGCGGAGAACTGGTGCTTCATAACTACATGGATTTTGATGACTTGAAAGCTTATGTGAAGATTAGTTATGAGCTGACACAGGATGGTCTTGTGATCAGCAAAGGCATACTTCCGGAGTTTTCTGTGGCACCACACGGGGAAGGAAAAACAAACCTGAAGATCAATGTTCCAGAGAATGGGAAATGTTATTTACAACTTATTTACCATCTGAAAAAAGAATTGCCACTGTTGGATGAAGACCATATTCTTGGATTTGATGAAATTGAGGTAAGTAAAGAGGATACAAAATTTAAACTTGCAGAGAAATGGATACCAAAAACAGTAGTGGACTCTGAATTACAGGTAAATGAAAATGATACACAGATTCATATCAAGGGGCGTGAATTTGCTTATACCATAGACAAACGTACTGCACTCTTTACAGAGATGAAATTCGCAGGGCGGGAATACTTGAACCATCCGATGGAATTAAATATTTGGAGAGCTCCAACAGATAACGATATGTACATCAAGTCTGAATGGAAGAAAGCCCACTATGATAAGGCTTACACAAGAGCCTATACGACAGAGGTTGTGCAGGGAAAACATGGTGTGAAGATTACAAGCCATGCTTCCGTTGTGGCAGAGACAGTACAGAAGATTCTTGATGTGACGATTACATGGAAAATAGAAGCTGCTGGAAAGATTGATGCAGATATTGTAGTAACAAAAGACGATGAATTCCCGGATCTTCCGAGATTTGGTGTGAGGATGTTCCTGGATAAAAAACTTTCAGCTGTAAGATACTTTGGAATGGGACCACAGGAAAGTTATTGTGATAAACATCAGGCTGCGAGCCACGGTTTGTACCGGGCAGATGTAGGGGATTTACATGAGGACTATATCCGTCCACAGGAAAATGGAAGCCATTATGATTGTGAATATGTAGAGCTTAACAACAGCCGATATGGAATTGTGGCATCCGCAGAAAAGGCATTTTCATTCAATGCTTCTTATTATACACAGGAAGAACTTGAGAAGAAAACGCATAATTATGAATTAATAGAATCAGATAGTGTAGTATTCTGTGTTGACTACGCATTAAATGGCATTGGTTCTAATAGTTGTGGTCCAGTTGTATTGGAGCAGTACCGATTTGATGATGTATTATTCCGGTTTCAGTTTACACTGATACCGTATGTAAAGGGATAATAAAGTTTCATGTAACCCGTAAACAAGGAAAGAGAGTCTGATTGTAATGTAAAGTCCGGATATACAGAGCAATCAGACAAAATCAGAGAAAAAAACAGAATTAGATATCATACGGTTAGCCATATTGAGATTCTAAGTGCGATGAAGATGAGGAGCAAAGAAATTCGATGGAAGAAAAAAAGTATTTGAAATGGTATAACAAAATTGGATACGGATCAGGTGATATTGCAGGTAATGTAGTCTATGCGTTCCTGACATCTTTTATGATGGTCTATCTGACGGACTCGGTAGGACTTGCTGCAGGTGTCGTGGGTACCCTGATTGCCGTATCAAAACTATTTGATGGTTTTACGGATATATTTTTTGGATCAATGATTGACAAAACACACAGTAAAATGGGAAAAGCGAAACCCTGGATGCTATACGGATATATTGGTTGTGCCATTACGCTGGTCGGCTGCTTTGCAGTACCGGTGAGTTTGGGAACAACGGCTAAATATGCATGGTTCTTTATTTCTTATACACTGTTAAATGGTGTGTTTTATACAGCAAACAATATTGCTTATTCAGCACTTACGTCACTGATTACAAAGAACAGCAAAGAGCGTGTACAGATGGGATCTTACCGTTTTATTTTTGCATTTTCAACAAGTCTTCTGATTCAGGCGATTACAGTTGGATTTGTAGATAAATGTGGTGGAGATGCTGCGGCATGGAGAACGGTTGCTATTATCTATGCAATCATTGGTCTGGTCGTAAATACGATTTCAGCACTTTCTGTTAAGGAACTTCCGGAGGAAGAACTTAATGAAGGAGAAGTAAAGAATGATAATGAAAAGTATGGAATGGTACAGGCATTCAAGCTTCTTGTCAAAAACAAATATTACATGATGATTTGTGGAACATATATTTTACAGCAGTTATATGGTGCCATGATTGGAGCTGGCATTTATTACATGACATGGGTACTGAAAAATAAGAATTTGTTTGGACAATTTGCATGGGCAGTAAATATTCCACTGATCATTGCCCTGATTTTCACACCGACATTAGTTGGTAAGTGGAAAGGTATGTATAAACTGAACTTAAGAGGTTATGTCTTAGCAGTCATCGGTAGAGCACTTGTTGTTGTTGCAGGATATATGGGCAGTGTTCCGCTGATGATGGCATTTACAGCTCTTGCAGCCTTAGGTCAGGGACCATGGCAGGGAGATATGAATGCAGTTATCGCATCCTGCTCTGAGTACACTTATCTTACACAGGGAAAGAGAATTGACGGAACGATGTACTCTTGTACTTCTCTTGGCGTAAAAATCGGTGGAGGTATTGGAACCGCTGTTGTTGGATGGCTGCTTGAGTTCAGTGGATATATTGGAACAAATGCAACTCAGCCGCAGTCTGCACTTGATATGATGCAGTTTATGTATCTTTGGCTTCCGTTAATCTTTGATGTATTGATTATGTTTGTACTTTCAAGAATGAATGTAGAAGATGCAAATAAAAAACTGAAAGCAGAAAAAGAAATTGCTGCAGATGAAGTAACAGATGCATCAGACATAAATTAGAATTGACAGGAGAAAGCGTTGTCTGGTCATTGCTCGATGAGACAGTGCTTTTTTCTATATATAAAGTGATTGAACTGTATTTTGAAAATAAAAAAGGACCACTTCATTTTTGTGAAATGGCCTTAAGAAAATATTCAGTTTTCACAAAATAGTCCTTTTAGTATTTATACATGGTAAGGATGCTCAAAATATTCAGTGTAGAATACTAAAAGGTCATTCAGATATTTTTTTAGGTTGCTCATTTGCAATTCCTCCTTTCCTTATTTACAAGTTGATTATAAGATAGGTGTAAAAGGATTGCTTGCCAAATCGAAAGAAGATATAGACAAATGTTGCAAAGGGGAGTATTTCATGCAGTTAAAATATGTTGACACAAAAGAGGAGATCATAGCAATAAATAGGAAGTCAAAACATATTGAACCACATCTTCATAATGCACTGGAGATCGTTTGTGTAACAAGTGGAGCATTAGAACTTGGTGTCGGACAGGAACTATACCATATGGAAAAAGGAGATATAGGCTTTGTATTTCCAGATGTTATTCATCACTATCAGGTACTGACACCCGGTGTAAATAAAGCGACTTATCTGATTGCATCGCCATTTACGATAGCCAAATTTGCAGATATCATGCAATCCATGGCTCCTGAATACCCAATCATCAAAGCGGAAAAGGTTGAACCGGAGGTATATAGGGTTATAAATGCAATTTTAGAGACAGAACAGTCGGATATTACTGTTGCACAGGCATATCTTCAAATTGTGTTGGCACGCTGCATAGGAAAATTAAATTTGGTAGAAAAGAGCAGTGTGGGGAGCAACGATCTTATTTACCAGACAGTTTCCTATATATCAGCAAATTTCAAGAAGAAGTTTTCGTTAGAAGAGATGGCAAAAGACCTGGGCGTGAGCAAATATGTTTTATCCAGACTCTTTTCCAAGACATTCCATAGAAACTTTAATCAATATCTTAACGATGCAAGGCTGAACTATGCATGCCATCGTTTGGAAAATACGAGTGATTCTATTACAAATATTTGTCTGGATAGTGGATTTGAAAGTCAGAGAACGTTTAACCGAGTATTTAAAGAAAGATATAAAATATCACCAAGTGATTATCGAAGTACTTGTGTGAAAGAGATGTTGTCATAAAAGGTTCTGTTGATCGAAATATTTACTTTGATTTTACAGTGCTATGTATTTGATTTCATGTGTGGATGATATAATAAAAAAATATTTGTAGAAAAAAGAGTTTTATTCTATTATGAAAAGAGTAAGGTGTATTCTAAAGAAACAAGAAAGGCAAGGCGCAGCCGCTTTAACAGAGCTGGAAAACATGAAAGAAAAATGGGGGAAGAAATATCCGTACGCGATCAGTAACTGGGAAAATAATTGGGAAGATGTAAGTTCCTTTTTTCAGTTTTCTAATGAAATCAGACGCATTATGTACACGACAAATATCATAGAAGGATTGAACCGCCAGTATCGGAAAGTCACGAAAACGAAAAGCGTATTCCCAAGCGATTCTGCATTGGAAAAGATGCTGTATCTTGCCAGCGAGAACGTAGTCAAAAAGTGGACGCAGAGATACCGGAACTGGGATCAGGTATTGAATCATCTTATAGTCCTTTACGGAGAACGGCTTACTGCTTATCTGTAAGAGAAAAGAAAAGCAGGAATGGGAAGCTCTTTTAAGCCCCTCATTCCTGCTCTCTGTCTATTCCTTCGGCATTTATATTATTGCCAGAAATTTCCGATCCTATTCCAGAGGTCGGGTGTGGGCAGAGCCCACAAAAGGCAATAATCATGATGCCTTACTTGTCATGCAAAAAAATCGAAA
>NZ_JBQHWS010000140.1:0-8241 GCF_052063845.1 Blautia sp. HCP3S3_D9 | reverse complement strand
AAGGGTTCACATGGGAACAGTGTCTAAGAACAGGGGCATGTCTTGTGTGGGTGTCCGTAAAACGGGTACTACACTAATTCGCGTGTCCACTGTTATGGGTACATTATAATATCAGGTAACAAGAATTGCAAAAGCAAATAATATGAGTGAAGAGAAAGTCGGAGCTATTATTGAAAAATGCACCGACAGTAGATTTTTAGGTGTTTTTGGAGAGAAAACAGTAAATGTTCTGAAAGTCAATTTGATGTTGGACGGTATCCTGTAACTAGCACTCTCAAAAGATGAGCAAAAGATTTCAGACTTCTGCTCATCTTTATACAATCTTAATTTCAAAACAAACTTACTTACGCCCATTTAATACAAATAAAGATAGAATAAAGGAAATATAAAAAAGAAATTAAGATTATGGGGATATAGTTATGCAACAGACAAACAGATCAAGACATCGACATATAACATCATTTCAAGTGATTAGTTTAGGGTTTTTATCCGTGATTCTCTTAGGCAGTCTGTTTTTGATGCTGCCGATTGCTACAAAAAGCGGTCAGTGTACCTCCTTTTTGGATGCTTTGTTTACCGCAACTTCTGCGGTTTGTGTGACGGGACTGGTTATTAAGGATACGGCAACCTACTGGTCTTTATTTGGCCAAGGAGTTATTTTACTGCTGATTCAAATCGGAGGTATGGGAATTATTACGATTGCTATTGCGATTGCTGTTGTTTCCGGACGCAAAATCGGGTTGATGCAGCGAAGTACCATGCAAGAGGCAATTTCGGCTCCAACGGTGGGTGGTATTGTGCGGAGAACGCAATTTATTATTCGGACTACTATTCTTATCGAAATCATTGGTGCGGTTCTTTTAGCCCTTGTTTTTTGCAGGGACTTTGGGTTTTGGAAAGGAATATGGTATTCACTGTTCCATTCTATTTCTGCTTTTTGCAATGCAGGATTTGATCTAATCGGTATAAGAACCCCTTTTTCCTCGTTGACCTCTTATTCTGTACAGCCGATTGTAAATCTTGTAATTATGATGCTGATTATTGCAGGAGGTATTGGATTCCTTACCTGGGAGGATATAAAGAATCATAAATGGCATTTAAAAAAATACCGGATGCAAAGCAAGGTGATTTTTATGGTAACAGGAATATTGATATTCTTACCGGCTCTTTACTTTTTTTATTTTGAGTTTTCAAATGTGCCTCTTACAGAAAGAGTATGGGTTTCTTTGTTTCAATCCGTTACGCCGAGAACAGCAGGATTCAATACGGCAGATTTGACTTTACTCAGTGAAGTTGGGCAACTGCTTATCATTATGCTGATGCTCATCGGTGGCTCGCCCGGTTCCACTGCAGGTGGAATGAAAACGACAACTCTTGCAGTTCTAGTTTCATCGGCATTATCTGTATTTAGAAAAAAGGAACACACCCATTTTTTCGGCAGACAAATTCCGGATGGCACTATCAGAAATGCAGCTACGATTTTTTTGATGTATATCGTTTTATTCCTTTTCGGAGGAATGGTAATTAGCAGAACAGAAGATATTCCACTTATGGCCGCTTTGTTTGAGACGGCGTCGGCAATCGGGACGGTAGGGTTATCGTTGGGAATAACTCCTGACCTGGGGTTTGTTTCCCATATAATCTTGATTTGCCTGATGTTTTTTGGCAGAGTGGGAGGATTGACCTTGATTTTTGCTACCATTTCTGAAAAAAAGCT
Organism: Blautia sp. HCP3S3_D9; assembly: GCF_052063845.1. Lineage (NCBI taxonomy): Bacteria > Bacillati > Bacillota > Clostridia > Lachnospirales > Lachnospiraceae > Blautia > Blautia sp. HCP3S3_D9. Next base: position 6,524 of record NZ_JBQHWS010000140.1, on the reverse strand, counting down.
TAACGTTTCAAAATATCCTCAGGAAAAAATTACAGTAGGTTAAGGAGAATAAAAAAATGAAATCAATATTACTTATCGGTCTGGGAAGATTCGGACGGCACATTGCTATAAAATTAGATGAATTGCATCATCAGGTGATGGCGGTAGATAAAGAAGATACTCGAGTTGATGCTGTACTTCCCTTTGTAACCAACGCTCAGATTGGGGATGCGACTAATGAGGATTTTTTAAGTTCGCTTGGTGTTGGGAACTTTGATGTTTGTATTGTGGCTATCGGAGATAACTTTCAGAATTCATTGGAAGTAACGTCCCTTTTGAAGGAACTCGGTGCAAGAATGGTGGTGTCGCGTGCCGCTCGTGATGTTCATGCAAAATTTCTTTTACGAAACGGTGCAGATGAAATTGTTTATCCCGAAAGGCAGCTTGCCGATTGGGTTGCGATCCGTTATAGTGCTGATCATATTTTCGATTACATAGAACTAGATGAAGAACATGCAATCTTTGAAATATCTATACCGGGAGAATGGATAGGAAAAACAATCGGTCAGTTGGATATACGAAAAAAATATGACATCAATATTATGGCGCTGAAAACAAATGATATTATGAATTTGAAAATAAGTTCCGATACGCAGTTGTTAAAGGGCAGTACCATGCTTGTTCTTGGGGAGACGAAACATATTCAAAAATGTTTTCATATTTAATTTTTGAAAGAAGTTGGTGATATGAAAGACTTTGTTTTACTTATAGTGGTATTGGCAGCATTTATTTATGGTTATTTTCTTATGGAAAAGCTGGATAAATTTCTCAAGGAAAATCAATCCCAAAAACTTATTTCAGATTCTAAGCTCAGGATTGGATTTGAAACACCTGCAATCATAGATTCTATTGCAGATCTATTAGAACAATTTTCAAGCGAATACCCAAACTATGAGCTGAACCTGTTCTACGGTTCTGTAAGTGAAATAATAAATGGGCTGGGAAATAATAAACTTGATTTTGGCTTTATCATAGAAAATTCCAACGATATTTTGAAAGATGAGTATTGTTCCTTATCCCTTCAAATAAAGCAAAGTGTCATTACTCCAGGCTCTATAGACATTGCGGTACATCCCATCAACACGATTGAGAAACCAGCGAGAGTGATATGGCAAAATGACATTAATTGTATGAAGGGCCTATTTGTCGAAAAATTGCGTGATTTTTCGGAGCGTTTTCTGCTTTCGGCTACACGCCCGAATGGAAAAAAAGAAGAAAAGGTGGTATAATCTTTATGCGATTTTAATGTCAGTGCTAAAATGCTTTTCTGAAATTTACGTATTATTCTTATAATGTTTTTGTACAAGGAGATGACCGTATGAGTGAAAGCAGACACAATCCGGATCAGTTATTAAAGGAAATCCAAGCTGATGAAGAAAACCGTAATAAAGGACATTTGAAAATCTTTTTCGGATATGCAGCTGGTGTGGGTAAAACCTACGCCATGTTAGAAGCAGCTCATATGGAAAAACAGCAGGGAATTGACGTGGTAGCCGGTTATGTAGAACCCCACGCATGTTCCAAAACAGCAGCTCTTTTGAATGGCTTAGAAGTTCTTCCTACAAGAGAAGTTTTTTATAATGGTATGATACTGAACGAATTCGACATTGGCATGGCGTTGAAAAGAAAACCACAGCTTATCCTTGTAGATGAACTTGCGCATACGAATGCCGAAGGATGCCGTCATGCAAAACGGTATCAGGACATTAAGGAACTTTTGAATGCAGGGATTGATGTCTATACGACTGTCAATGTTCAGCATATTGAAAGCCTTTGTGATACAGTTGCGTCCATTACGGAAATTGTTGTACGGGAACGCATCCCGGATTCTATTTTTGATAATGCAGATCAGGTTGAATTAATAGATATTGAACCACAGGATTTGATCAACCGTTTGAATACAGGAAATGTATACAGACAGACACAGGAAAAACAGGCAGTAGAAAATTTTTTTACAATAGAAAATTTGACAGCTCTCCGGGAGATTTCACTGCGGCGATGTGCGGACCGGGTGAATATCCTCACAGAAAAAGCCCGCATAAAAAATCATGGAGATTATCACACAGATGAACATATTCTTGTATGTCTATCTTCTTCTCCATCCAATGCGAAAATTATCCGTACCGCCGCAAAAATGGCTTCTGCTTTTAAAGGGGAGTTTACGGCTCTGTTTGTAGAAACCCCAGATTTTTCGGTGATGAGCGAGGAAAATGTAAAACGCCTGCGTTCAAATATTTGTCTTGCTGAGCAGCTTGGGGCAAAAATAGAAACAGTTTACGGAGAAGATGTTCCGTTTCAGATTGCGGAATTTACTCGTTTGTCCGGTGTGTCAAAGATTGTGATCGGACGTAGTTCTGCTACAAAACGGCATTTGCTCAGCAAACCGACCCTGACAGAAAAATTGATTGATTATGCCCCTAACCTGGATGTGCATATTATTCCGGATACGGTTTCTAATGCGGCAGTGTATCAGTTAAGAGGGGGCAGGAAAAAGAATCATATCGTATTCTCTGTCACTGATACATTAAAATCTACTGCGATTCTGATTTTATCCAGTTTAGTCGGAATGATTTTCCAGAAATTTGGATTTGACGAAGCAAATATCATTACAGTTTTTGTTTTAGGTGTTCTTGTCACCGCTGTCATCACGAAACATCAGATATACAGCCTAATTTCCTCGATTGTAAGTGTTTTGGTCTTTAATTTCCTGTTTACGGAACCTCAATTTACCTTGCAGGCGTATGATCAGGTTTATCCTGTTACCTTTATTATCATGTTGTTGGCGGCATTTTTAACCGGTTCTCTTGCTATACGGATTAAAAACCAAGCAAAACAGGCGGCACAATCTGCTTACCGTACCAAAGTGTTATTTGATACAAACCAGCTATTGCAACAGGCAAAAGATAAAAATGAAATTGTATCTGCAACTTCAAATCAGCTCATTAAACTCTTGAGAAAAGATATCGTTTTTTATTTAGCTGATGGAGAAGTGTTGGATACGCCGCATATTTTTTCTGTAACTGAAGAAAATTTGGAATCGTGTATTTCCGAAAATGAAAAGGCCGTTGCCGGCTGGGTATTGAAAAACAATAAACGTGCCGGAGCTACAACAGGAACGCTTTCCAATGCAAAATGCCTGTACCTTGCTGTTCGCAGCAGCAGTATGGTATATGGAGTTATTGGAATCGTGATGGGGGAAATACCTCTTGATCCATTTGAAAACAGTATTCTACTATCCATTCTCGGAGAATGTGCCCTGGCTTTGGAAAATGAGAAAAATGCCCGTGAGAAACAGGAGGCGGCCATTCTTGCAAAAAATGAACAGTTGCGAGCGAACCTGCTGCGTGCTATTTCACATGATTTGAGGACACCGCTGACATCCATTTCTGGTAATGCCAGCAATCTTTTGTCCAACGGCGATTCCTTTGATAATGATACAAAAAAGCAGCTGTACATGGATATTTATGATGATTCCATGTGGCTGATTAACCTTGTAGAAAACTTGCTGGCTGTAACCCGGATTGAAGAAGGACGGTTGAATCTCCGTATAACGGAAGATTTGATGGATGACGTGATCACAGAAGCGTTACATCATATTAACCGAAAGAGTGAAGAACATCATATTTCCGTTGAAAGCAAAGAAGAATTTCTTCTTGCAAAAATGGATGCAAAGCTTATTGTTCAGGTAATCATCAATATTGTTGATAATGCTATCAAATATACACCTAAAAACTCTCATATTGTTATTCGGACAGAAAAGCGGGGGAAACAAGCAATCGTATCTATATCGGATGACGGAAACGGAATTGCTGACGAAATAAAGCCACGGATATTCGACATGTTCTACAGCGGTGCAAATCAAATCGCAGACAGCCGCCGAAGTTTAGGACTTGGATTATCTTTGTGCAAGTCCATTATTAACGCCCACGGCGGAGAACTTACTGTTTCAGATAATCTGCCGCACGGAACAGTATTTACATTTACATTACCGGCAGGGGAGGTCAAAGTATATGAATAAGTCACTAATATTAGTTGTAGAAGATGACACATCTGTTAGAAATTTAATTACAACAACCTTAAAAGCGCACGAATACCGATATCTGACGGCACCCGATGGTCAATCGGCAATTTTAGAAGCATCTTCACACAATCCTGACATTGTTTTACTTGATTTAGGACTTCCTGATATGGATGGTGTTGAGATTATTAAAAAAATCCGTACTTGGTCAAACGTGCCAATTATCGTAATCAGTGCTCGCAGTGAAGATACCGATAAAATTGATGCGTTGGATGCTGGCGCAGATGATTATTTAACAAAGCCATTTTCTGTTGAGGAACTGCTTGCCAGACTACGAGTCACGCAAAGAAGGTTATCGATGATGCAAAAAGTATCCCCTGCCGAAGCGGTTGTTTTTGTAAACGGAAAACTTCGTGTAGATTATGCTGCAGGTTGTGCTTATTTGAATGAAGAAGAGTTGCATTTAACACCTATTGAATATAAGTTGCTTTGCCTGTTGACAAGAAATATAGGAAAAGTTCTGACCCATACTTTCCTTACGCAAAGCATTTGGGGAAGTAGTTGGGATAATGATATTGCCTCTCTTCGTGTGTTTATGGCAACACTTCGTAAAAAAATCGAGAAAGAACCGAACTCTCCACAATATATCCAAACACACATTGGCGTTGGGTATCGGATGCTGAAAGTTGATTGAACTTCACAACACCATAGTTAAAATTGGAATATAAGCTGTAGATCTGTATAAGAGCCCCGTATGCACTGTTCAATGGGAGGAGCGAGAAAATATATTCTTCCTCTTCCTGTTAAAGAACTAAACACAGACGGCAACTTTTAAATTTCCTCTAAGAGCGGGCTATGTAAGTATCGCTAAGTTTCATTTATATAAGCTAATAGGTAAAATTTAATAGAATAACACGTAAAAAAGCACTGAAAATCGTTTGCTGACAGATTTATAGTGCTTTTATAGTGCTTTTTCTTTGACTACAAAGGAAAATACAACGAATTTAAGTTTCGCGCAGTTTTGCATTTGCAGATCGCCATTTCCTTTTAGGTTCATGTTTCCCACAATCGTCGCAGGTCTGTGGCCAGTTAATTTTCCACTCAAAATATTCATCTCTGGTAATCACACTGGATTTCATTTCTTCTTTTCTGAGAATCCATTCTTTCATAAAATCATTCAGAACTCCATAATTAAACCACATAGCGACAGGCGGAAATATAGTTTTTTGCAAATTATTGCAATAAGTGGTTGGTAAAATCCATCTGCCAGGCTTTATTAGTGAAAGGATTTTTGGAAGCAAACAACATTTCAGCACTTCGGGGCTGTAATAGTGAAGAAGCTAAAAAAATCTCTGTTGTACTTTGAAAATTACATGAGCTGTATGATCTGATTCCACAGATGCCATGATCCTGTAAGTATATTGTAGATGAGCGTCGAAGATACTCCGGAAACGGCTGGTAAGTTTGCGAAGAAGCTGCCAGCATTCAGAAATATTCTGATAGAGGTTGGATTCCCCTGGGATGTCGATATGTGTGACAGTAGCACAATTTCGGCGGTAACGCCAACATCAGGTCGTACGAATGGAAGCCATATCACGCTGCCTGTATCTGAAATGTAACAGCTAACAAAGAACTATCAAAAGAACAGAAAGTGTTAACTCACTGTAAGGAGGTGGTGCTGAAGAATCTCAAAGAAAGGGGGAATGTACCAAGGGTAAAACAGTTGGAGAAAGATATTTCCACTATTGAATCGAAAAAAAGCAGGTTAACAGATCTGCTGATTGATGGTAAAATAGAACAGGAAGATTATGATGAAAAGAAGCTGAGCTTTCAGCGGAAACTTCACCAGATTACGGAAGAAAAGGCTTATCTGGAAGAGAATATCGGACAGCAGAAGAATATAAGCAAGCGCATGTCACAGCTTCGGCAGACACTGGAAAATGAAAATGCCCTGGATGAATTTGACAGAATCGTGTTTGAAAGCATTGTAGAAAAGGTAATTGTCGGTGGATATGATGCGGAAGGTAATCCAACACCATATAAACTGACATTTGTACTTAAATGCAATCAGACATTAAAGGTAGAGAATGCAAAAGCAGACTACAGAGCAAATCAGAAAGGGAAAAAGGTGTCATAAATGGAGCAGAATAAGACAAAGCAATTGAATGAAAATGCAACTGAAAAAATGTATTCATCAGACGGTAACGTGGTTGGGGAAATGTGTTCCCCAGCCGATACCGATACACGTAGAAACAGTGGTGTCACTTCGTCGTAAATAAATGTTTCTGATAAGAGGTAATCGCCATGCAAACGTCTAAAGATTTTTTGCATATTTTTCTTGATATGGGTGATGCACTGTTAGATAGCGGTGCGGAGATTTTTCGTGTGGAGGATACACTGAATCGAATGGGCTATGCCTGCGGGGCTGCTCAGATGAATGTTTTTGTGATCACTTCCAGTATTGTTA
>NZ_JBQHWS010000139.1:0-8422 GCF_052063845.1 Blautia sp. HCP3S3_D9 | reverse complement strand
GAGATACATGAAGAAGTGCATCTACGCCAGGTGCGAGTTCTACGAATGCACCGAAGTCTGTCATACGTGCAACTTTACCTTTTACTACGTTTCCTACAGCGAAGTCCTCAGCTGCTGTGAGCCATGGATTCTCTTCCGGGAATTTAAGGGAAAGTGCGATCTTATCTCCGTTGATCTCTTTGATAAGAACTCTTACAGTGTCACCAACGTTGAATACTTTCTTCGGATTCTCTACTCTGCCCCAGGACATTTCAGAGATGTGAAGAAGTCCATCAGCTCCGCCGAGATCGATGAATGCACCGAAATCTGTAACGTTCTTAACAGTTCCTTCAACTGTATCGCCAACATGGATTTTCTCCATTAATTCTTTCTGTTTTTCTGATTTCTCAGCAAGAAGAAGCTGTTTACGATTACCGATGATACGGCGTCTTCTTGGGTTGAATTCTGTGATCACGAATTCGATTTCCTGATCTGCATATTTGGAAAGGTCTTTCTCATATGTGTCGGAAACGAGGCTTGCAGGAATGAATACTCTTGCTTCGTCTACGTTTACACAAAGTCCGCCATCAAGTACCTGAGATACAGTAGCTTTTAATACTTCCTGATTCTCAAATGCTTCTTCAAGACGTTTGTTACCTTTCTCTGCTGCCAGTCTCTTATAAGTAAGAGTAACCTGACCTTCTCCATCATTTACTTTGAGAACTTTTGCTTCCATTGTGTCGCCAACGTGAACAGCATCTGTGAGTACAAGGCTTGCATCGTTAGAGTATTCGTTCTTTGTGATAATACCGTCTGCTTTATAACCGATATTCAGAATAATCTCATCTTCTTTTACATCGATGACAGTACCCTGTACAATCTCTCCATTTCTGATAGTTTTTACGGAATCTTCCAGCATCTGTTCAAAACTTAATTCTGACATGTTCTTGAACCTCCTCAATAATTTTCTTTGGGGTGGAAGCCCCTGCTGTAATACCTACATAACTACTGCATTGGAACATTTCAGAATCCAAGTCTACAGGTGTTTGTATATAGTAAGTATTTCCACATTCCTTTTTGCATATTTCAAACAGCTTTTGAGTATTGGAACTATGGCGGCCGCCTACGACCAGCATAGTGTCTACCTCTCCGGCTATGTTTTTTGCTTCTTTCTGCCGTTCTTCGGTAGCATTACAAATAGTGTTTAAAATATTAAGAATATTTAAAACATTATTATCATACCTCTTTTTGCGAAGAATTTCAACTAAATCTTTAAATTTGTTGTAATTAAATGTCGTCTGGGACACAATACTTATTTTTTTCCCTTTTGAAGGTACAAATGCGTCTGCTTCTTCCTGGTTTTTGATCACTGTGTAGGGACCCTGACACCATCCGCAGATGCCCTGAACTTCGGGGTGATCTTTGTCGCCGATGATAATCACGTGTTTTCCGGCAATGCTTTCTTTCTCTACGATGCGGTGGATTTTCAGAACGAAGGGGCAGGTGACATCTACGTAGGAGATGTCTTTTTCCTTCAGTTTATCGTAGATCGGTTTCCCTACACCATGAGAACGGATCACTACAATGCCGTTCTGCAGGTTTTCATCGGGTGCATCTAAGCTCTCTTCTGTGATGACGTGAACGCCTTTGGCTTCCAAATCTGATACTACCTCTTCGTTGTGGATGATCGGACCCAGAGTGAAGATCGGTTTCTGTTCTGTATCGATCAGTTCATAGACTTTGTCTACTGCGCGTTTGACGCCAAAGCAGAAGCCGGCCGTTTCTGCTACTTTTACTTTCATAAATAATCCTTTCGCTCTGTACAGTTATACACATATCTATTTCTCGATAGTAATTTCTTTAGCAGGAAATAATAAAGCATCAATATCAAAGAAATTGCATGGTTTTCAATATAAAATACTATTTCTGTACTTTTTCCTTATATACATTAAGGATGGCATTTACAACATCATCAATTCCCATTTCTGAGGAATCTACAAGTACTGCATCGTCTGCCTGTTTCAGAGGAGAAACTTCACGGTTCATATCGCGTTCATCGCGCTCGATGATGTCCTTGCGGATCTGGTCGAGGTTGAACGGTTCTCCTTTTTGCTCGTATTCGAGGGCTCTTCTTCTGGCTCTGGTGTCGGCGCTGGCGGTGAGGTAAATCTTTACTTCAGCGTTCGGAAGGATGGTTGTGCCGATATCTCTTCCGTCCATGACTACATCGTTCTTCTCTGCCAGAGTTCTCTGGAGTTTCAGAAGATGAGCTCTTACTTTTGCATTTGCGGAACTTTTGGATGCCATGTTTCCTACCTGTTCGGTACGGAGCATGGAGTTGACGTTCTCGCTGTTGAGGATTACGATCTGCTCTCCGTTTTTATATTCGATAGAGATGTCTGCACCGGAACATGCGGCTTCGATCTCGTCCTGACTGTCTCCGTTTACGCCATGGTTGAGGAGATATAAGGCCATTGCTCTGTACATGGCTCCTGTGTCTACATAGATAAATGATAATTCTTTCGCCACTTTTTTGGCGATAGTGCTCTTTCCTGCTCCTGCAGGTCCGTCGATGGCAATATTACATCCCATTTTCACGGTTCCTCCTGTTTCTATTATTTAAACAGATTTCTCTGTCTTATTGCTTAATATTTATATTTAATCAAGCGGATAATGTATAGCCGAATCATATCATAGATATAATTTTCTTACAAGATACTGCCTTATCTGCTTACTTCTATAATAGCTTTACTGTTACTGGTTGCTGTCCATTAACACTCTATGTGGGCTAGTATCATGTGAACAGAGTAACGATCATCGATTATTGTATCGCCTGTGCTGCCAGATATGCAGTTGACCAGGCAATCTGTAAGTTATATCCACCTGTCACTGCATCCAGATCCAGCACTTCGCCTGCGAAGTAAAGACCTGAGATTTTCTTTGATTCCATGGTTCCAGGGTTAATCTCTTTTACGGAAACGCCACCTTTGGTGATGATGGCTTCTTTGAACTCACCCATTCCTGTGATGGTAAACGGGAATGCCTTTATGAGGTCAATAAAGTGCTGGCGTTCTTCTCTGGAGATGTCATGGATTTTCTTATCTGCCGGGATTCCGCCCAGCTCCAGCATAACTGGTGTCAAAGACGATGGGAAAAGTACGCCGATGACGTTCTTGAACTGTTTGTTCTGTCCTGCTTCGAATTCACGCAGGATTCTGGCATCAAGCTGTTCTTTTGTAAGAGCCGGTTTGAGATCCAGATATGCGGACAGTTCACCATTTGGAGCTTTTGCCAGTTTTGCGCCGATGTGAGCACTGGCAGACAGGATCATCGGACCTGTAACTCCGAAGTGAGTAAACATCATTTCACCGAAATCTTCATACAGTACTTTCTTGCCGTTCTTTATGGTAAGTCCCGTGTTCTTCAGAGAAAGACCCTGAAGTTTCGGGATATAGTCTTCTTTTGTCTTTAATGGAACCAGAGATGGGCTGATGTCTGTGACTTTCAGTCCCAGTTCCTTTGCGAAACGGTATCCGTCTCCTGTGGAGCCTGTACTCTGATAGGAGAATCCACCGGTAGCCACGATGACTGCATCACCTTCCATGAAGGTACCATCTTCAAGAATTACTCCTGTAATCTTCTCTTTTTCTTTACCATCAGCTTTTTCTGCCTTGCTTTTTAATTTAGCAGTTGCTACGTCTGTTGAGTTGTTTCCTGAATTACTTTCTGAATTACTTTCTGAATTACTTTCTGAATTACTTTCTGAATTACTTCCTGACTTATTCTCTGTTTCGCTGTCTGCTGCAGATTCTTTTACGATTTCTTTTACAGCTGTATGCAGATGAATCTTTGCTCCTGCTTTCTTCAGTTCCCGTTCCAGGGCACGGATGATATCTGAGGAATGGTCAGATTGTGGAAAAACACGGTTTCCTCTTTCTACTTTCAGAGGGACGCCTGCTTCTTCAAAGAAATTCATGACGTCCTGTGGACCAAATGAATAGAATCCACTGTAGAGGAACTTCGGGTTACTCATTACTGCCGGGAAAAGTTCTTCTGTGTCGCAGGCATTAGCTACGTTGCATCTGCCTTTTCCTGTGATAAATACTTTCTTGCCGAGTTTCTCGTTTTTTTCTAATATATGAACTTCATGATGGTTGCGGGCTGCGAAAACTCCCGCCATCATGCCGGCAGCTCCTCCGCCGATGATCAAAACTTTACTCATGGAATGTCCTCCTAATATTACATTCCTCTATAATAACGCAAAGGAGCCTGCCTGCACAAGCTCCTTTTTCTCGTTTGGACATATTTAATTAAACCGGATAAGCTCCGTTCTTTTTGTCAGCTGCTTTTTCGTCAACTTTTGTTTTCTGAGCCTGACGATATTTGAAGAAGTCCATAGCCACCTGTGGGAACAGCGCGTATGTTAATACGTCTTCATCCTGTTCTTTGTACTGAGCCATTTCACTTTCGAGTTTCTCAAGCTCATTGTCAAGAAGGTCTGCAGGACGGCATGTGATCGGTTTCTCATCGCCGATGCACTTCTTCTGTACTTCCGGATTAAACGGTTTTACAGTTGCGCCGTATTTTCCTAACAGGATATCCTTTGTTTCTTTTGTAACCATTTTGTATCTCTCGCCCATAAGTACGTTGAATACAGCCTGTGTACCAACGATCTGTGAAGACGGAGTTACAAGTGGCGGCTCGCCGAGGTCTTTACGTACACGCGGAACTTCCTCAAGAACATCGTAGAATTTGTCTTCTGCGTGCTGTTCTTTTAACTGGGAAGTCAGGTTGGAGAGCATACCGCCCGGTACCTGGTACAGTAAAGTTTTGATGTTAACACCAAGGTTCTTCGGATTGAGCAGTCCGCTGTCAAGAGCTTCGTCACGGATCGGACGGAAGTAGTCAGCGATCTCTGAAAGAAGTTTCTGGTCAAATCCTGTATCATATGGTGTTCCCTTGAATGTCTCAACCATAACTTCTGTTGCAGGCTGGGATGTTCCCAGTGCGAATGGAGACATTGCTGTATCGATGATATCTACACCAGCTTCTACTGCTTTTAAGTAAGTCATGGAAGCTACACCGGATGTGTAATGTGTATGAAGGTCGATCGGGATCTTAACTGTTTCTTTTAATGCTGTTACAAGCTCTGTAGCTTTGTTTGGAAGGAGAAGACCTGCCATATCTTTGATACAGATGGAATCAGCGCCCATATCTTCGATACGTTTTGCGATGTCTGTCCAGTATTCCAGTGTGTAAGCATCTCCTAATGTGTAGGAAAGAGCTACCTGTGCATGAGCCTTCTCTTTGTTTGCAGCGCTTACTGCTGTCTGCAGGTTACGAAGGTCATTGAGGCAGTCAAAAATACGGATGATGTCGATTCCGTTTGCAGCAGATTTCTGTACGAAGTATTCTACAACGTCATCTGCATATGGACGATATCCAAGGATGTTCTGTCCACGGAAGAGCATCTGAAGTTTTGTGTTCTTGAAGCCGTCACGTAATTTACGAAGTCTTTCCCATGGATCTTCGTGGAGGAAACGAGGGGATGCATCGAATGTTGCACCACCCCAGCACTCTACTGCGTGATAGCCGACTTTGTCAAGTTTATCTACGATCGGAAGCATCTGTTCTGTGGTCATACGTGTTGCGATCTGGGACTGATGAGCATCACGGAGAATTGTTTCCACAATTTTAACAGGTTTTTTCTCTAATTCTGCCATTATTAAATCTCCTTTATAGTTTGTTCGTTACTGACCATTTTGTTCTCAATAACTTAGCCAATATTACTTCAGGGATCAGACAGTTGTCATACCCTGTGGCTCTATATCGAATAGCGGTTCCACTGCCTATTGCATCCGCAATAAAAGCAGGGAACTCATTTTATTCAATTATACACCGAAAATAGCCATGAATGTTCCGGCTGCTACGGCTGTACCGATAACACCGGCAACGTTCGGGCCCATTGCGTGCATCAGAAGGAAGTTTGTAGGATCTGCCTCTGCACCCACTTTCTGGGATACACGGGCTGCCATAGGTACTGCGGATACACCGGCAGAACCAATCAGCGGGTTGATACGTCCATGAGTCAGTTTGCAAAGCAGTTTACCAAGCATACATCCACCGAATGTACCGATTGCGAATGCAACAAGACCTAAAACTACGATCTTCAGAGTATCTACGTTTAAGAATGCTTCTGCACTTGTGGAAGCACCTACGGATGTACCCAGAAGGATAACTACGATATACATCAGGGCATTGGAAGCTGTTTCTGTCAGCTGTTTTACAACGCCGCACTCTCTGAACAGGTTACCAAGCATGAGCATACCAACCAGCGGAGCTGTTGTAGGCAGGATCAGGCAGACAACGATTGTGATAATGATCGGGAACAGGATCTTCTCCAGTTTGGAAACCGGGCGAAGCTGATCCATTTTGATCTTACGTTCTTTCTCTGTTGTGCAGAGTTTCATGATAGGCGGCTGGATGATTGGAACCAGTGACATATAGGAATATGCTGCTACTGCGATCGGTCCCATCAGGCTTGTCTGTCCAAGTTTACCTGCAAGGAAAATGGAAGTCGGGCCGTCAGCACCACCGATGATGGAGATTGCTGCTGCTTCTTTTCCGTTGAATCCAAGGAAGATTGCAAGGAAGTAAGCTGCATAGATACCAAGCTGTGCTGCTGCACCCATCAGGAAGCTGATCGGGTTTGCGATCAGCGGACCGAAGTCTGTCATGGCACCTACACCCATGAAGATCAGGGATGGTAAGATACTCCACTCATCAAGGATGTAGAAATAATGAAGAAGTCCACCTACACCGTTGGACATATCTTCCGGATTTGCCATAATGTCCGGATAGATATTTACAAGCAGCATACCAAATGCGATAGGAACAAGCAGAAGCGGCTCGAATCCTTTCTTGATAGCAAGGTAAAGGAATACGCAGGCTACTGCGATCATCAGGTAATTGCCCCATGTCAGATTAAAGAATGCTGTCTGATGAATCAGGTTGGACAATGTTTCTGTTACATAAGACATTTGACTACCTCCCGTCTTAGTTCATTGTTGCTAAAGTATCTCCGTTTTCTACAGAGGCACCTTCTGCAACATCAATGCTTGCGATAGTACCATCCTGAGGAGCTACTACAGGGATTTCCATTTTCATGGATTCAAGAATAACTACGCTGTCTCCGGCTTTTACTGCCTGTCCAACGCTTGCTGCTACTTTAACAACTTTTCCTGGTACGGAAGCAGTTACTTTCACTGCACCTGTGCCTGCTGCCGGTGCTGCTGCTTTTGGTGCTGCTGCCGGTGCTGCCTTAGGTGCTGCTTTTGGAGCTGCTGCTGGTGCGGATACGCTGCCTGTTTCTTCAACAGTTACTTCATATGCTGTACCGTTTACTGTAATTGTATAGCTTTTCATTTTAAAATCCTCCTAAATGATAATGTTACTGCTCACTACGTTCGATGTGACACGTTCTGAAAATATTAAATAGAACAGTAATAAATCTTTCACTTTTTATTATCTTCTGCTTCTTTTCGCTTTACGGATGGAACGAACTACGAATCCGTCTGTTGTAGTTCCTTCTGCTGCTGCAATTGCTGCTGCGATAACAGCTACCAGTTCTCCGTCATCTGCAAGGTTCTCTTCTGCCTGTACAGGAGCCGCTGCTGCGATTGCTGCCGCCTCAGCTTCTTTTGCAGCTTTGGCTGCTTTTGCTTCTGCTGCTTTCTTTGCTTCCGGATTCGGAATAAATTTAAACAGAGAAATCAGAAGGCTTAATAAAACCAGCATTACGAATACAGTTCCGATACCCATCAGAGTGTTAAGACCAGCTCTCTGAAGAGTTTTTCCAAGACCATACTGTACATCTACAGACAGAGAAGTCGGTGTTCCTGTTGCATCGAAAACATATACAAAATTTGCATCTGCTTTCTCAAATTTAACAGGAACTGTAACTGTATACTGATCATCCTTTAAGGTTACAGTAGTTTCGCCATTGTTTTCTTTCTTTGCGCCAAGTTCATCTCTGGCAGAGTTCCAGGACTGCATTGCACTTGCAGTAAACTCATTTGTTGAGTCCAGGTAACTTTCGATTTCTTCATCACTGAATCCAATGATCTCATCTGTCAGACCCTCTGTTGTGGTTACCAGAGAGTTCTTTACAGAATCATCAACTTCGTCAGCAGCAAATACCATAGAAGTACTGCCAATGATCAGTGCTGCCATTACGAGAAGTGCCATGCAGACAGAAGTTATTTTTTTGATTGTCTTCATATGCGTCACCTCGCTTAAACCGTTCCGTGTTTCTTAGACGGACGATCTTCCCTCTTTGTGAACAGCATCTCAAATGCACCGATTACATATTTTCTTGTGTCAGCCGGGCTGATCACAGTGTCAACATAGCCTCTTGCTGCTGCAGAAGCAACACCCTTCTGAA
>NZ_JBQHWS010000138.1:0-8449 GCF_052063845.1 Blautia sp. HCP3S3_D9 | reverse complement strand
CCAGATACCTGCAGGCTTAAAATACGAAATAAAAAGTGCTTCAAATGAATCTGTAGTGAGTATAACAAAAAAACTTCTGTTATGCACTACGCCTTCTTTTGAAGCACTTACGAAAATATTTTGTTATTTATTCCGTTTTCTGTTTTGTTTCTATGGGCGTTTCACAAAGAACTGCTCGGTAGCATGGAAAATTTCAGATTTGGAAAGACAATATGGGCGATAACTAAAATTGTTGCAACTTTTTCATTTATTATAGAATTTTCGCAACTATTATTTCATCTTGGTACCTTTCAGATTTCGGATTTATGCTATAATACCCTTGGTGGAACTGTTGGCGGAGTGATATATTTCATAGGATATAAGTTCAAGAAGCGAAAAAGAATTTGACATGAGAGGAGAATGGAAATAGTGGAAATTCTTCATTGGTTAGGAAATCAATTTTCAAATTTACTTGATCCGGGAACTGCGCTGGGGGCTTTTTTAATAAGTTGTTTGGCAGGTTGGACATGCTCTTTTATAGCTGGTGCAAAGTGGAAAGAACATACGATGAAAAAGAATAAAATTACTAGTGAAGAAATTAAAGGATCAATTCATCAGGATATGCATACTCAAACACGAGGTGATTCAAGTGTTATACGGAAGACTTCAAAAAAGAATGAGATTAATGTTAAAAAGGTTGATGGTGATGTTTGGCAGGACTCAGAAAAATAAAAAGAAGAATAATATTTCTGCAGACGTAGTTAATGGGAACATCATACAGGATTCTGCTATAGAAAATAATTATATAACGATTAATGATCCAGCGATTGCAATCCGCAATATAGGAAAAAATTCTGAAGAACTGACAAAATATTTTGAGAGCGTAAGAGCTTCCTTAGCTTCACAGCATAAATTATATCCGTATTATGAAACTGGAATCCAGGAAATCAATGGTAAAAATTTTTTATACAGTAGACCTCTTGTCCCTGAAGCTAAAACGAAATATCCAAGTCGGATAAAGGGAAGATTTAAAATTGCAGATGAAGAGATAGCTGGGAAGTATTCTTTGGAAGAAATGGCACGAAGAGCATATATTTCGCAAAAGTCTGTTGAGTTAGAACCAGTTGAAGTGATAAAAATGCTTGGTGAGGAAATAGACCCATACCAAGATGGCTTTTTGGAAGAAGTAAAAAATACTAATTTCAGATTAGTACCGGAAAAACTACCAGAGGCAATTTCATGTACATTGAAGGTAGATGGCTCTGACTTGGAATATGATGTGATGATGAAGATTCAACCAGTTGATCCTGATAAACATATTTTATGTATGGCAAATGAAAATGACAGTGATGGCTTGAAAATTATAATCGTATACAGTTTAGTGGATAGAAAAATATCGTTTACTTATAGATTGAATTTCAATACATGGAGTGATGTGAGAAAATTTACGCTATTCCAGATGATTGCATTAAAAGGCTCAGTAATAAAAATAGAAACAAAGGAAGAAAAGGAAGAATTATTCAAAGCAACATTACAAGAATCGCTTAGTTCGGAAAGTATTGAAGAATTAAAAGGTGATTTGGAATTAATAAAAGATGTAATTTTGATAGAAACGGAATTTGGAATATCATTCAGTATTTCTGACGGTTTTGATAATGACGATCAGGAGATGATTTATTTTCTTGCTAATAGTATCAGGCAAATTCCACAGGAAATGCAATGGACTTCTTACAATGCGGAGGCAAAACTGACCCCTGCAACAGAAGCAGATACAAAAGATTTATTTAAACCAGAATTTTGTATTAGATATACAGAAATTGTTAATATCAAAATTCAGCAGATATGGATTAAAGACATTAAAATCAGTAATGAATTGAAATGTTGTAGATTTGCTGATCCAGATCAGGCATACAAAGATTTTATAGCAGCACAGCAATCAGAGGATAAACGAATCAAGATTGATTTAGTGCCAGCAGATAAAGAGAGAAAGGCATCACGAATGGTGATATTTGATTAATGGATTATCGGTTATATAATAATTGGTAATCAAATAAGGTGATATTTCGAGAATAAACGCTATATATTGTATTTTGTCTGTTGCATGGATGTATATATTGGTTTATAATTAATGAAATTGAAATAAATGAAATAGGTAAAAACTGATGAGAAAATTATTCAGAAACGCTGACAATTTATATACGAAAATTCCAGAACCTATAAAGGGTATATTTGAATTTCTGGCAAATGTCTTTGCGGTACTGACCGTAGTGGGGGGATTTGCATATAGTGGAATAAAAATAATTTTTGGAATAAAAAATCCCAGTGCATCAAGCATAGATTTGACCAAAGTAATTCTTATAGTGATGGTTGCTGTGCTGGTTATGTTATTAATACGGCTAAAAAATGTAAAAGCAAATATGTTAAAGAAAGACCAATATATGACTCAAAGAGACCAATGTATTAGTCAAGAATATTATCGTTTTCTACACGATTATAGAAATGTAATCAACCAAATGGAATGTGATTATAAAAGACAGAATCTTAACTTGAAGTTATTAACAGATACAGTAGAACATTTTCTTGAGAATGCATTGGATTATTTGACAGAAATTCTTTCTACAATTACAGGGGAAAAGGTATGTGGCTGTGTTAAGGTTATTGTAGGGGAAGGATTTGAGAAAATATCCTATGAAGAAGCAAAGGTAAAAACTTTTGTAAGATCACGCAATAGTCAGGAGGAAAGAAAAAGTTTTGATGTAAGATTTTCAAGTGGAGTAAAAATTAGTGATAATACAGATTTTATGAATATTGTATCGGAGAAAAGGAGAGGCAATGATTCTTCATTTTATCAGGGCGATTTAAAAGAATATGCGGAATCGTTGAAAAAAATAGGACATAAATATAGAAATTCAACAGATAACTGGGAAGATTACTATCTTGGAACCATAGTTGTACCGATAAGAATTGCCAATAAACGTTTATTTTATACGTCAGAGGAAGAATCATATAATATATTGGGCTTTTTGTGTGTTGATTCGCTCAGCACTAAAGCATTTACTGAAGAAGCGAAACAAAGAAACATTTATCTTGTTAAATCATATGCAGCACTTGTTTATAATATATTGAGTAAATATCAGTTTTATTTAAAACAGTTGGAAACAACACCTGTGTCTGTGGTTCAGAATAATGTTCAGCAACGGAACAATAATACATATAACAATAGGAAAAATAGAAGAAAGAAAAACAGATAATAAAACTGATGAGAATGCAAAAGATAAACAAATAGGTAGATTAAAGGAGTTAGGATGGTAAGATTTATTAATTATATTTTGAGAAAAATATTAGGAAAAAAATCAATATATGAGCAGTTTGGAGCAGCATACATTGAAGAAGATTATAGTGTTGGAAAAGAGCATGGGAAGAGCAAAAGTGTAAGGAAAGATAAATATGTATTTTCTTCTGTTTTTCCAAATGAAGAAATTATGAGAAAAGTAGATGCAATTATGACAGAGGGAGAACACTAACTTACCCCGTTAATTTTCAGGGGTTTCTCCCTCACCGGGATTAGATTTATGACCAAACGGCAAATGTATTTTTATTTTGTTCTGTATGATTAGATTAACATGAAAATATGAGGGGTAAAATATGTCAGGTAGACCTAAAAAGAAACCAGAGTATAATGCGGAAAAACAGTTCGATGCTTTTCTACAAGAATTAAGTGCAGCTTATGAAGAAGCAGATTCCATGCGAGGATTAGCAGAAGAATTGAATATTACATTGCTGAAGCTACGCAAGCTGTTAATTACAGCAGGAGTGTTTTCTTCAGATGTTTGTACAGAAGTTAATGAATTGCGTAAACAAGGGAAATCAGTTCCAGAGATTATGAAGATTACAAGATTGTCCAGAGCTTCGGTTCAGTCATATTTGACATACTGCAAGGGGCTTTATAATGCAGAAGAATTGAGTGTAAATGCAGAACGTTGCCGAAGGTATTGGAATAGAAAAGAAATGATTTCCATACTGAAGAAATTGCCATCAGAGGATAATTTGTGGCAGGCTGTTATTGTGTTTCAGGAATATCCGTTTAGAACCGCAACCGGTTTACTGTTTCGCTATAAAATAAAGATTGGAAAAGACGGAGAATATAATAGAGAATTGTTGATAGATCGACGGGAAAAAAGTAAAACTCTTTCCTGGAGCAGTGTGAAATTGGCTTTTGATAACAGTAGATTAATAACAGGTGTAATTGAAAAGCCAAAAGCATTGGGAGATATTAGGGGGATTTCGTATATTTATCCGATTCTATGGAGATTTGGCTTGATTCAGGTTCCTGAAAAGACAGAAAAAGCAATGATGCTGAAATCAGGGGTATAGCTGGATAAAGATTGTTGGATTATGAAGTATATGTTAAAATGGTATTTGAATTAAAAAAAGATTGCAAATTTTAACAACAAGGATTACATAGTTAAGTATTAATTGCAGTAACCAGAATACACAGGAAAACGAGAGATTATTATGGATGATAAAAAATATCTTTTACAAACTTGCAAGCATTGTGGTAACAAAGGGTTATTAAAAATAGTGGCTGGTTATAAACAGCATTTTAAAGAAATGGATGGCACTGATGTAATCTTTACGGCAGATACTTGGTGGTCATTATTAGAGTGCCCGGTTTGTGAGGGGATTTCGCTTTATAAGTCATATTCTGATGATACAATGCTTACTCCATACGGGTATGAATCTGACGTATCAATGGAGTATCCTGGAAACAAATATGATTTTAAGCATGTTCCTGAAAGTATTTTTAAATCTTATCAGGCAGCAGTTAAGACATCAAAAGTGGATTTAAGAGCGTACCCGGGGTCAGACCCCATGAAATACCGATAAAGAAAATAAAACAGAACTAAAAGTTCTATAAAAGAAGCATAAAATATCTTGCAAAAACTTATCATGAGTGATAAAATCTCGTAAATAAGATATCAGAGATGGGATAGGGAGATAAGCAAATGCAGGAGAACATGAAAGAATACCTGACAGAAAAGGAAGCCAGAGAAAAGAGACTGGAAGTATATACAGAGAAGATCCAGGAAAAAGTGTTGAGCAGATCTTCGGAAACAATCCGGCAGTTAGTGGAGGAGAGACACCGCCAGAAAATGACGCAGCAGGAAATAGCGGATATTACAGGGATAAAACCGTCGAATATGGCCCGGTTTGAGAGCGGTGGCAGGGTACCAACGCTGGTTGTATTGGAGAAATATGCGAATGCCCTTGGAAAACATATTGAAATAAAAATCTGTGATGACTGACAGATTTTTATTTGGGATAATCATAAATGATACTATTATTGAAAATAACAAAGTGAAATGGAGGGAGAAAGATCGCAAGAAAATTAAGGGACTGGTATGCGGGAGCAATTTACCACATCATGCACAGAGGAGTGAGAAGAAAACCAATATTTGAAGATGAGATGGATCATCAGGTACTGCTGCAGATAATAAAGACATCATTGAGTAAATATAACTGCTGGCTGCATGCGTATTGTCTGATGACAAACCATGTCCATCTGTTGCTTGAAACAGGCGATATAGAAATCGGGAAGTTTATGAAATATATGTCAGAGTGTTATGCCATTTACTATAACCATAAGTATGGTTACAGAGGGCATGTTTTTGAGAGCCGGTATAAATCCTGCCTTGTAAAAGAAGATGCTTATTTTCTCCAGACAAGCCGTTACATACATCTTAATCCGGTAAAAGCGCAGATTGCAGATTATCCGGAAGATTATTTATGGAGCAGCTATCGGACGATGATAGGGATTGCGGATGATGGGATCACAGAGAAAAAGAAGACACTTGCGTACTTTCCGAAAAACAGTATTTATCAATACAGGGAGTTTGTGGAAGATATAGGACACAAATATATAGTGCAGGAACAGCATATCAGAAAAATGATAGGGGAAGATGAATTATGGCTACCGTGGTAAGAAGTTTTGCAATTCAGGGGATTGATGGGTATCCTGTGGATATAGAAGTAAAGATGCTGGAGGGACAGCCGGTGATATCGATCATCGGTCTTGGAGATCAGGCTGTAAAAGAAGCAGCAGAGAGAATCCAGGCAGCGATTGATGAGAGCGGTTATGTTTTTCCTAAAAAGCGTGTGATCATCAGTCTTGCACCCAGTGATAAAAAGAAAAGCGGTTCTCATTTTGATCTTGCAATGGCGGTTGGAGTGCTTTGCCAGAACGGAGACATAGGGGTGAAGAACCTGAAAGAATATGGCTTTATCGGAGAACTGTCATTAGATGGAAGGTTAAGAGCCTGCAGAGGGATTCTGCCGATGATCATTGCCGGTCAGAAGAAAGGAATAAAGAAGATTATCGTGCCGGAGGCTAATCTTAAAGAAGCAGGACTGGTGCATGGAGTAGAAATTCTGGGATTTCATGATCTGACAGGCGTGATCCGCTGTCTTGAAGGAAAAACATCAGGGGGAGAAATCCATGTGGGTGAAAAGGAAAAAGGTTCGGAAGAATCAGGGACAGTTCTGGATTTTAAAGAGGTTAAAGGACAGGATGAGCTGATAGAGGCGGTTGTTCTTGCTGCGGCAGGAGGGCACAATATGCTGATGGTCGGGGAGCCCGGATGCGGAAAGACCATGATTGCGCAGAGGATTCCAACGATCCTCCCGGAAATGACAGAGGAAGAATGTCTGGAAGTAACAAAAATATACAGTATTTCCGGTCTGCTTCCCAATGGACATGCCCTGATGAAATACAGACCATTCCGCGCCCCGCATCATAATGCATCATTGAATGCTCTGATTGGCGGTGGTGCCTATGCAATGCCGGGCGAGGTATCACTGGCACATAATGGGGTACTATTCCTGGATGAACTTGCTGAATTTTCAAGGCGGACTCTTGACGCATTACGCCAGCCGATAGAAGATAAAAAAGTATCTATCTCAAGAGTGAACGGTACTCATACGTTTCCTTCCAGTTTTATGTTTATTACAGCTATGAATCCCTGTCCGTGTGGTTATTATCCGGGTGCAAAATGTAAGTGTACGGATTATGAGATTATTAAATACAGGGGAAAGATCTCCGGCCCTATCATGGACCGGATAGATATACAGAAAGAAGTCCATCCTGTGGATTTCTTTGCAATAGCAGACCAGAAATCAGGGGCTTCTTCGGAAGAATTGCGTACAAAGGTAGAAAAAGCCAGGAAGATACAGCAGGAGAGATATGCGCAGGAAAAAGGGATCAACTGTAATGCGCAGATGACAACGGAACTCATACAGAGATATTGTGTGCTGGATAAAGATTCATTGAAGTTACTGAGAGAGACCAGTGAAAAGTATGGATATAGTGCCCGTGTGATCCACAAACTATTAAGACTTGCCAGGACCAGTGCGGACCTGGATGGAGAAGAAAAAATCCGTCAAAAAGATATAGAAAAAGTTCTGACGTGCCGGGAGCTGGACAAAAGCAATAGTAAAATGGTGGTGGTTAAATAATGATATACTGGATATGGCTTACGCAGATACCATTTATCGGCCCTGTTACAACCAGATACCTGATAAAAGAACTGGGAGATGCGGAAAAGATTTATCAGGCTGACCATGAAACCCTAAGCGGAATGTCAGGACTGTCTGCAAGACAAAGAGAAAGTATCATCAGGAATCATTCATTGGAAAAAGCGAAAAGGATCATGGATGATTGCCAAAGCAAAAATATCTCTATCTTATGCTGGAACGACGATCGTTATCCTTTACGTGCCAGAGAGCCTGCTGATGCGCCGCCAATGTTATACTATAAAGGAAATATCAAGAAAATGGATCAGACAGTTGGAATAGTAGGTGCGAGAAGATGCAGCCAGGAAGCAAAACAGGAAACGGTATTTCTGGCGTCAGAATATGCCAAGACCCGGATTGCAGTTGTCAGCGGAATGGCCAAAGGAATCGACAGCTATGCACATACGGCATGTCTTAATGCCGGTGGCTACACAATAGCAATATTAGGAAATGGTCTGGATATCTGTTATCCAAGTGAACACCACAAACTGATGAAATGTATAGAGGAAAAAGGTCTGCTCCTGTCAGAATGCCCACCCGGAACTTCACCATCCAGATACACGTTCCCCAGAAGAAACCGCCTGATCAGCAGCTGGTCCGATAAATTAATCATAATCCAGGCCGGGAAAGGCAGCGGAGCATTGATAACGGCAGAATATAGCAGAAAATATGGGAGAAAAGTGGAAATGAGAGAAAGTAGATAGGTGTTCGCATATGAAAAGTATCGAGTATAACTGTGAACTTCCGTAATAATTAACTCTCGTTTGTGTTCTAAAAGGCAGAAAAGATGATAAAAGTCCTTATTTTCAGTAAGTGCCTCAAACATTGATGTGTAAGTGCTTCAAAAGAAGGCGTAGTGCTATTTCCTCCACCAATTGATATACTGGGAAAAACCAATATA
>NZ_JBQHWS010000137.1:0-8576 GCF_052063845.1 Blautia sp. HCP3S3_D9 | reverse complement strand
CATACATCATTTTAGAACACGAAAAGGAAAATACAATGGCTTTTTCTATCCGACTAAAAATGGTTAATTCTAAGCGACTCTGGGTGGTCGATTCCGCCCGACCCTAACAATGATACTTGATTTATACTATTTTTTATTATAATCAGTCTGTCCTGGTAATAAAAACAGCAGTCATTATTTCCATAAGAAATATGTGCTGCTGCTTTTATATCAGTCTTTAATGATCAGAGCCATAAAAATCAGATCTGTATTTCCTGTATTTGCAAGTGCATGTCCATGATTGTCCGGTGTGAATGTAATATCTCCTGCTTTTACCGGGCGATAGGTACCGTTGTCATTGTATTCGCCCTGTCCCTGTAAAATATAATAGGTTTCACTTTCTCCATGATGTTCATGATATCCCAGTGAACATCCCGGCTCCAGGGTTACCTGTGCATACAGTCCACATTTACCATTCAACTGTTCTGCATCAAGGATTTCTTTGATGATTACGTGACCATTTCCACCTGCCATGTGTTCTTCGCGTCTGATTTTCATAATTTTTTGCCCTCCTGTAGGTGTTTTCTCTTTTATAGAATTTCCATTGAATATATCATAGCATTGTTTGTAAAAAATGGCAAAGTAAATATCAATGGAACAGTAACAAAATATCGTTACTGGTTACTGTTCACTTTATTTTGCAGTATTTTCAGATTTGTTCAGAAGGCTGTCCAGAAGCTGCGAAATGGTCTGATTTAACACAGGATGTCGCAGATACGGAGCAATCTGATTCATTGGTACAAGAACGAAATCGCGGTTGTGCAGATCAATATGAGGAATATGAAGATCTGGCATATCAATAATTTCCTGATCATAAAACAGGATATCCAGATCCAGTGTCCTTGGTCCCCAGTGGATGATACGTTCCCTGTTTGCCGCCTGTTCTAACTGATGCAGTCGCACAAGCAATTCTCCAGGAGTAAGAAGTGTCCGCATTTTCAGAACTCCATTTAAAAATTCATCCTGATCAGTAACTCCGTAAGGTTCTGTAATAAGATAATCGGAAATTGCCTCTATACGGCATCCTTTTGTCTCTGCCAGACCACGGATTCCATTGTCTATATACATCTTTTTATCACCCATATTAGAGCCAAAAGCAATGTAAGCAGTATGCCATTTCCGTGTAATTTCCACAGATACAGTTTTCAGAGGAAGACCAACCGGTGCCCAGGGCTTTTCGATCTTCAGAGTGATTTTTTCAAGTCCGGAAAGAGAGCAAAGAAGCATTTCTGCAAGATTCTCTGCAAGAGATTCCAGAAGTTTATAAGTATGTTTTCTGGTGAAATCAGTAATCATATGGCTGACTTCGCCATAGTTTATGGAAGCAGACAACTCATCGGTTAATCCCGCCAGACGTGTTCTGGTAAAAAGTGTAGCAGAAATAACAAATTTCTGTCCCAAAACATTTTCTTCAGGATATACACCATGGTTTGCAAAAACCTCCAACTCTTTAATTTCTATTTTATCTAATCTGGTCTCATCCATAACAGCAAATCCTTTCTGTATGTTATTTATATTTACCATCTGTTTTGTGCCAGTAATTTATCTGCGTCCCAGGATTGCTTCTGTCATCTGGATCACACGCTTGTTTTCTTTAACATCGTGGACACGGACAAAAGAGCATCCCTTCATTACGCCAATTACACTGGTAGCCAAAGTCCCCTCCACGCGCTGATCTACAGGAAGATCCAGTGCCAGTCCGATCATGGATTTGCGGGATGTACCAAGGAGAACCGGAAATCCCAGATTCTGAAAAAGCTCCAGGTGATTCATTGCTTCCAGATTCATTTCAAATGTTTTTCCAAAACCAATTCCCGGGTCAAGCATGATTTTTTCATCTTTAATTCCAGCCTGTCTTGCAAGATTAACACATTCCTGTGTTTCAGCGAGCATATCAATGACAAAATTTTGATATTCTGTATTAGATTTGTTGTGCATCAGACAACAGGCCACATCATATTTTGCGATCACAGCTGCCATTTTCGGATCATATTTTAATCCCCAGATATCGTTAACCAGGTCAGCTCCTGCCTGGATAGAGCTTTCAGCAACGCTACTCTTAAAAGTATCTACAGAAACAGGAATGTCAAAATGCTTTTTGACCGCTTTAATAACAGGAAGAACTCTCTGCGCTTCCTCATCAGCACTGACAGGTGTATGGCCGGGACGTGTAGATTCGCCTCCGATATCAATAATATCTGCACCATCAGCAATCATCGCCTCTGTATGTTTCAGAGCTTCATCCATATGATTCCATTTGCCGCCGTCAGAAAAGGAATCAGGGGTAACATTTAGAATTCCCATTATGTAAGTATGATTCTTAGTATCAAAAAAACGGTTTCCAATTTTCATGAGCAGAGCCCATCCTTTCTTTTATGCTTATGAAGAAGATCAGTATTCAATTTTCATATTTTTTTTATCATCAGACCAATAGCATTCAGAAGCAGCGGAACATAAAAAACAATTTCTGGACTGCTTATCCGCTTTATAAAGAAGTGCTGCCAGCGTACTGCAGGAATCTCCTTTTCGGTGATGTCCAATGGAAGACAGAATCAGTTCTTTTTCCTGTTCTGTAAAGTGCAGATCTGACAGAATTTCCCTTGCGATTTCTACTCCTGCAATATCATGGGGAATGTTGTACTGATATTGCTGTGCACGTCCGATATCATGAAGAAGTGCTGCTGCATAGATAAGCTCTTTGGGCAACTCCAGATGTTTCTCCAGTGCATAAATGTACATCAACCGTGCAACATCCAGAAAATGTTCAGGCGTATGACGGCAGAAGATCCGTTCACTTTCAAGTTCCTGTATTTTTTTATAATGTTCCTGATAAACCGGATGCCTCCAAATCCGATTGACACGATCCATATCTGAAAAATTGTTATTCATCCTTTTACCATAGAAAGGAACATTTTCTGCAGTTCCTTATCTTCTGTAAACGCACCACGGGTTACAGTAGTGATCGTTTTGCTACCCGGTTTTTTTATTCCGCGCATGGTCATACAGGTATGTTCCGCTTCCAGCATTACCATAATTCCTTTTGGATCCAGAGTGCGCTCCAAAGCATCTGCAATCTGAACAGTAAGCCGTTCCTGAATCTGTGGTCTTCTGGAATAAACCTCTACTGTACGTGCCAGTTTGCTTAAACCGGTAACTTTGCCGTTGGGGATGTATGCAAGATGAGCTTTTCCATAAAAAGGCATCAGGTGATGCTCACACATGGAGTAAAAGGTGATGTCTTTTTCCAGTACGATTTCATTATTCTCTACAGGAAACTGCTTTAACAGGTGCTGGTCCGCTTCATGGCCAAGACCTCCGTAAATTTCTTCACACATGCGGGCAATCCTGTCAGGAGTATCGATCAGACCTTCCCGTGTGATATCTTCACCGATACCTTCCAGAAGCAGACGGACTGCCTGCTCAATTTTCACTTTGTCAACCATTAAAAAATAACCTCCTTTGTATTTTTTGAAATGGAGATTATCCTTTTGATCAAATCAAAAAAGGATATCTCCAATTGTGATAGAATGTATGTCAAAAACATTCCCTAACACAATATGAGATATCCTCTTATATTGTTTGCAACGGGTGCGGATAATATACCGTAAGACGCACTTTTCGTTTCAGTGACAACTCCCCATTCACCGAACACTTGACGCATAAAATCCTATTTTGCATATCATTCATTTCGGTATTCAGTATACCATGTAATACGACAATAGAAAAGGTTTTTTCTGACTTTTCAGAATGATTTTTCCCAGTCTACCAATTTCATGATTGTTTTTACCGCATTCACTATTCTTGGAGCAAAGTACGCCTTTGTAAGCCTTTTCTTCGAATATGCCCATATAAAATTCTTACTGGTACTTTCTATCAATAAATCTGTAAAATATCGTTCCCAACTGACATACTCTTTACTGTCTATATATTCTTCTGGATTCTGAAGTATTGTTTCTACTTTTACTTCCGGTATTTCCTTTGTTGAAAGTAACAACCACTCAAAAGATTCTGGTGCATAGAGTACAATGTTTCCCTGTGTTTTAATGCATTCACTGATATCTTTCATCTCTGAACCAAATGCAGCTCCATCTACGATGACCAAAATTGTACCCTCTTCATTCGGTCTCTGTTCCAACTGTCTGATGATATTTGACTTCCCACTAGCAGAAAAACAGTTCACACCCTTCTGTCTGGACATTTCTTTAAAAAATTCAAATCCCGAATTGGAATCCTCTGTTATTACAAGTTTCGGATTGATATTCTTTTCCTCTGATATTTCACCGTACAAATGATAAATCTCATTATATTTCTGTTTCGCATCATGAAATTTTCCAGATTTGCGAAATCCATATATTTCACTTACACTATATGGCAATGCCGGAAGCTTTTCTCTTGTAGCCAGTACAAAGTAATTATCAGATCCCTGCACAAGCTGTGCAAACTTCTTTGAAACCAGGAAACGATTTCCTTCATCAATAAAAATAATGCTTCCTGTTGTTTCTTCTATCTTTCTTTCCCAATCCTCACTATCAATCACTTTACAGGGGCAGTCACAGGAAAGAAATACACCGCTGTCCGCACCATATCTTCCATAATCATGTATAAGATCAATTAAAACAGTCTTACCTGATCCACTGTCACCAGTAATGATTGTAATATTCCTATGAATTACAAAATCATATTTCACTTTTCTGGATTCTACAATGATTCTATGTGAACCTTTCATAATCACTACTCCTGTTTCATTTCATTTAAATACTTATTTGCTATAGGAACAAGTTCCTTCATTGAATGGACCGTTTCTCCTCCATTTTGGACTTTTATCTCAAATTTTGTGTCTTTTCCAAAACTCATCATATGCCTGAGATTAATGGTAACATCTTTAATCCTGCCTATTTCCAATATCCATTTTGCACAGTTATCGCCACAGGTCGAGGCATTGAAAATCCGATCCGGTTCATTTAAAATCAGCAACAATGTCTTCACTCCTCCTGACAGTCTTTCAGGAGGAATCTGTCCCAACACTGGACTATTAATGCATTCACCACTCAATACTTCTGAATCATCAATATCTTTAATCATCTTTTTCGCCAGTTCTGCATCAAGCCATTCTGGTTCATAACTGTTTTTAAAATAAACATTTGTATTATAAATACTGTTTTTCACATCTCCATAAATAATGTTCAACATTTATAAAAGCCTCCTCTCAAAATACAATTCTTCTTATAACATGGTTTCGTTCCGCCAAAGAATTTCTGTCTGATTTCTTCAACCTTGTGTCCTCTACTGCCAGAACTATAGCAATCCTCTAAAATAATGCATCTTAATCCAGCCCATCAGAGTGTGAAATCCTGCGTCAATATAGCAGAAACTTAATTTTCGCTGTACTAGTGAAACATTCTATATTCTTTGTATCTGTTTTTACATTTACCACTCTTCACATTTAATATCGCTTATCTGTTCAATTGGAATGACCGTTTGATCTGTCATGATCATGGTATGCTCATATTCGTCTACCTTTTTTACAATACCAGAGTACGTAACATAGGATCCGCCGGCTTTTTTTGCATCGGGAATAAAATAAGTTATCGATACATTCTGTTCTATACCGATATTATTTCTGATTATATTGATTTTTTCATTCAGCTGAGCAATCACTTCCTCACTCAGTTCCAATCTTTCATCAGTTAATCTTGCTGTTTCTTTTATCGCAGCATCATGCCCGGGCAGAGCCGCAAAAGGAGCAAATTGCGCTGCCCGATCCCGAAGAGGCATTTGCGGATGATTCTTAGAGACCGGATGCGGTAAATTGATGATATCGTCATAAGAATTATTTTTCATCCTCTTCCAACTCCTTTATGCCTTATGTCCGCCAATTTGTTCATTTCTGTCCTTGGCGGTTGCACCTTCCTGAAGATTCATTCCCTTCAGTACAGCGTTTTTTCCAAATTTCTTCTTGATACTGAGCATTGCCTCCTGCATACGTTTCTCACGATCCAGCGCAGCCTCTTCCTCTTCCTGCTTTTTCCTTTGTGCCTCATAATCCGTAAAAAGATTCAACTGCTCATACAATTCTTCTCTCTCTACAGAGCTTTCATCCACAAGCCTGTTCGCTGTGATATTGATTCTTCTGATAAGCAGATTTCTGTCAACGATCCTGTCATATAGCTTTATTACTGCATCCATTATCATTTTTGTTGAGGAAGTCTGCCGTTTCAGATTGGTCGTTCCATGTGCGTGTTTCGGAATTCTTCTTCCATAACGGTCGATCGTAACCTCACCATGATATTTCTTTTTCCTGTCGGTATTATTCAAATTCTCAATATCATAACCAACCGTCAACACAATCTGGTCTGTTACAAGCTTCTTATCCACCAAATCCAAAACCATCTGATCCGTCATCTCTTTGACGACTAATTTTGCTTTTTCAAAGTCATAAGGACAATGAAGTACCTGCCCGGAACAAACACTGTTCGTTTCCGGTTTGTAAGCCTTGACCATTTTCATGGTACAGGATTCATACCCCCAGGCATGGTCGATCAGCAGCTCCGCATTAACACCAAACAGCCTATATAACAGTTCTTCATTATATAACTCATTTGCTTTACCAATGGAACATCTGGCAATATCGCCCATTGTATAAATCCCGTATTCTTCCAGCTTCTTTGCATATCCCTTTCCGACTCTCCAGAAATCAGTAAGAGGTCTATGGCTCCAGAGTTTCCTTCGGTATGACATTTCATCCAGTTCTGCAATTCGTACACCATCTTTATCTGCTTTAATATGCTTCGCCACGATATCCATCGCAATCTTACACAGATACATATTTGTTCCGATTCCAGCAGTTGCCGTTATACCTGTCGTTTTCAGCACATCCTGTATCATGGTCATCGCCAGTTCTCTTGGTGTCATATTATAGGTATGCAGATAATCCGTTACATCCATAAATACTTCGTCGATCGAATAAGGGAAAATATCTTCCGGCGCAATATATTTCAGATAAATGCTGTAAATTCTGGTGCTGTATTCCAGATAGAGAGCCATCCGGGGAGGAGCAACAATATAATCAATCTCCAGTGCAGGATTGATATTTAATTCTGTACTGTCATCAGAAGAACCAATAAATGTTCTGTTCGGTGCTTTCCACCTGCGGGCACTATTGGCTTCTTTTACTTTTTGAACAACCTCAAATAAACGAGCCCTTCCGGGTATCCCATAACACTTTAATGCTGGAGATACCGCAAGACAGATCGTTTTTTCTGTTCTGCTTTTATCCGCAACCACAAGATTAGTCGTCAAAGGATCTCTATTTCGTTCTTTACATTCTACAGATGCGTAGAATGACTTAAGATCAATTGCAATATAGGTTCTTTCCTTTTCCGTCATTCTGCACCTCCCAATTCTCCTGTGTTCCGTTTCTAATTCTTATTTATCTTGACCGGAAAACTTTCTCATCGCAACAATCCGTTCAAGAATTTTCTATCTGAATTTTTCAACATCATTCATCTGCATATCTTCTCCCTCAATTACACATAAACGGAGTGCGAATTTCGATAAGATTACCACTCGGATCATACAACCTTACAAGTTTCTGCCCACCTGCAATTTCTGTCAGTTCCGTGGCATATCGGACAAAATATTTACCAGATTCATATTTCGCAAGCAATCCATCTATATCAAATTCCTCAAAATACAGTTCCATCCTGTTATTAAATGGAGTAGAAATCTCATCCAGCGTCTTCCCCCATACGTCGGCATCCTGCAAAACAAGTCCCTCCGATAAGATCACATTACCTTCATTCTTAAGAATCACTTGCAGTCCAAATAAGTCCCTATAAAACTCTATGGATTTTTCTATATCATCCACCACAATCAGTACATTCTTTAACATACCGGCCACCTCGCAATCCGCATTCGATTATATGATCTTCCCAGACAAATGATCAATTTCATGTTGACAGATCTGTGCCGTCCATCCGGACAGCTTCTGCCGCTGTTTTTTCCAGTTGAAGTCATAATATTCTACTTCAATTTCCTGATATCTGGTCGTCTTACGAACACCATCCAGAGACAGACAGCCTTCTTCCGTCTCATACATGTCATGCTTTGAAACAATCACCGGGTTAAACATAACAACATCTATAAATCCCATATTCACAATGATGATATTCTTCCTTATACCAATCATATTTGCAGCCATACCAACGCACCGTTCCCGGTTCGCCTGCAGTGTGTCTTGCAGATCCTTTCCAACCTGGATATCAGCTTTTGTGGCCGGCTCGGATGGCTGGCCTAAAAAGAAAATGTCTCTTACTATTTGCTTTACCATTTATTTTCTCCTGTATTTTATTTCTAATTCTTATTTATCCTGACCGGAAATCTTTCTCATCGACTCAAAATTAGTTTTACAGCATCAATCAAGTCCTTAGTGAATTACTCGGTAACTGAGTTACCAGAGCATCTGAATTAAGGCGGGATACCGCCTTTTTTCAGGGTGCATCCATGGCACCACTACTGTTTGCTCTTTAGAGCTATAC
>NZ_JBQHWS010000136.1:0-8734 GCF_052063845.1 Blautia sp. HCP3S3_D9 | reverse complement strand
ACGAGATCACAGACTGTCTCGTGGGCTCGGAGATGTGTATAAGAGACAGCTTATGGTGAAACTGTTCGTGAAACAGCAAACATGGTATCTTTCATGGCTGACGTAATCGGTATCCGTGATGACATGTACATCGGAAAAGGACATGCTTACCAGAAAGAATTCATGGAAGCTGTTACAGAAGGAAACAAAGATGGTATCCTTGAGCAGAGACCTACTCTTGTAAACCTTCAGTGTGACGTTGATCACCCAACACAGTGTATGGCAGATATGCTCCACATCATCCATGAATTCGGCGGTGTTGAGAATCTGAAAGGCAAAAAGATCGCTATGACATGGGCTTATTCTCCATCCTATGGTAAACCACTCTCTGTTCCGCAGGGTGTTATCGGTCTGATGACACGTTTCGGTATGGACGTTGTTCTTGCTCATCCGGAAGGATACGATGTAATGCCGGAAGTTGAAGAAATCGCTAAGAAAAACGCTGAAGCTAACGGTGGATCTTTCACAAAGACAAACGATATGGCAGAAGCTTTCAAAGATGCTGATATCGTATATCCAAAGAGCTGGGCTCCATTTGCAGCTATGGAAAAACGTACAAACCTTTATGCAGAAGGTGACTTCGACGGAATCGATAAATTAGAGAAAGAACTTCTTGCACAGAACGCACAGCACAAAGACTGGGCTTGTACAGAAGAACTTATGAAAACAACAAAAGACGGAAAAGCTCTTTACCTGCACTGCCTGCCAGCTGATATTACAGGTGTAAGCTGCGAAACAGGTGAAGTTGATGCCTCTGTATTCGATCGTTACAGAATCCCATTATACAAAGAAGCAAGCTTCAAACCATACATCATCGCTGCTATGATCATGCTTTCTAAATTCGAAAAACCACAGGATATCCTGAAGAAACTTGAAGTAAAAGCAGCTCCGAGAATTATGAAATAATCGTAACTGTTTAATACTTTCACAGTTACGAGTCAAAATCCATTAAAAACC
Organism: Blautia sp. HCP3S3_D9; assembly: GCF_052063845.1. Taxonomy (NCBI): domain Bacteria; kingdom Bacillati; phylum Bacillota; class Clostridia; order Lachnospirales; family Lachnospiraceae; genus Blautia; species Blautia sp. HCP3S3_D9. Next base: position 7,738 of record NZ_JBQHWS010000136.1, on the reverse strand, counting down.
GCCTTTGGCAATGGGATTTTGAAATCATGTCCAAGCAGAAACTCTAATTGGGAAACTAATTATTGTCAGAAATAAATTACTATATTGTATAGCAGGCAGGGCTGTCGCAGAAAGCACACAATGTTTATTGCGGCGGCCCTCTTTGCCCTTAATCAGGAGGTTTTTACACATGTTTACAAGAAAAAGAATTGTTATTGCACTCGGCGGAAACGCTCTGGGAAATACTCTCCCGGAACAGATGGTAGCTGTAAAAACTACTGCCAAAGCATTATGTGATCTGATCGAAGAAGGTCATCAGGTTGTTGTTGTACACGGAAACGGGCCACAGGTTGGCATGATCAACAATGCAATGTCTGCTCTCTCCAGAGAAGACGAAAACCAGCCTAACACTCCTCTCTCTGTCTGTGTTGCCATGAGTCAGGCTTATATCGGCTATGACTTACAGAACGCTTTAAGAGAAGAGCTTCGTATCCGTGGTTTTGTCCGCACACCTGTTGTTACAGTTGTTACTCAGGTTCGTGTAGATCCAAACGATCCTGCATTCGAAAATCCGTCCAAACCGATCGGTAAATTCCTTACAAAAGAGGAAGCAGACCATCAGGCACAGGCTTATGGACACATTATGAAAGAAGACGCAGGGCGCGGTTACCGTCGTGTTGTTGCATCTCCTAAACCTGTCGAGATCGTAGAACAGGATGCGATCAACAGCCTGGTAGATGCAAATAAAATCGTTATCTGCTGCGGAGGTGGCGGAATTCCTGTAGTTCTTAACGGGCATCATCTCAAAGGGGCATCTGCCGTTATTGATAAGGATTTTGCAAGCTGTCTTCTGGCCAAGGAACTGGATGCAGATATGCTTATCATCCTTACAGCAGTTGAGAAAGTTGCTGTAAACTTCGGCAAGGAGAACGAAGAATGGTTAGATGACCTGACTGTAAATGAAGCTAAGAAATATATTGACGAGGGACAGTTTGCCCCGGGTTCCATGCTCCCGAAAGTTCAGGCTGCTGTTGATTTCGCAAGCTCCAAAGAAGGAAGAACTGCCATGATCACCTTACTGGAGAAAGCAAAAGACGGTATTCAGGGAAAAACCGGAACCAAAATTCATCTTTAATTTAACCTGCAGATACTACAAATAGAAACCTTACCAAAACACATATTCAAGAAACCATATGTATCTGCCATACAAGAAAAAATCCTGTTTGCAGACTTCTCCGCCTGCGGTGGGTCGCTTCCGCGACATAAAAACTCTTAATTATGATTAGTAAAAAAGTTCTGACGACCTTGCGCCAGAACTTTTTTATATCTTCTTCATGCTTCAATTCTACATAAACAATCTATCCTGAAGCCTGTCAAAAAAGATTTTAGATTTTATTTATTTCCGTCTGCTTCAAATAATCTATATCCTCTATCTCTCTGGCACTTTTTGTCTCATAAATACAGGTATCTTCCAGATGCTTCATAAGAACTTTCTTACCACCTTTATCTCTTTCCAACGCAAGCAGTTCCTCATAATATTTCTTTCTGAAAATACACGGATTCCCCAATTTCCCCTGACTGGAAATACATGCCATTTCTTTTCCACTATTCAGAAACGCCAGAATCAATTCATATATTGTTTCGCCAGTCAGCCATGGCTGATCGGACACCGTAAAAAGAACCGCATCTGCATCCAGATTTGCGTTCAATCCAATTCTGAGAGAGGAGGAAATTCCCCTCTCCGGATGTGGATTACGCAACACCTGTATTCCCTGCTCTTTTACAGTTTCTGCAATTGCATCATATTGCGTCACAACAACAATACCACAGGTTATATCTGTCAGGCTATCCGTATTCGCAACCGTTTGTTTCTTCTCACGATCACACCGAACACCATCAGTATATCTTTCCAGACGATTCTTTACTTGTATAAGCTGATTCAACACATGCCTGTACATAGGCATCCCGTCTATTTCATATAACAATTTATTTGCGCCAAAACGGCGGCTGTTTCCAGCCGCCAGCATGATCATTGCAATTTTCAAAGTAATTTATTCCTCCCAAAGGCTTCCATACGCAGCTATCGTATGCTTCTTTTCCAGCTCCTCCACAATATGTTCTGCAGGAGCTTTCTCTGTGAGAATATCAGATTTATTCAGATAAACTCTGTAAACCCTCTCTTCCACATCCTTAAACAGTCCGCAGATGGAAGTTGCGATCTTAACAATATCCTCCTCTGTGATCGGTGCTTCCAAGCTTTTCTTCAGGAATTCCGATGTGCGTTCCATGCGATATGCACTCTGGCTGATCGGCTGTCCCAAACAATCCAGTCCGATCACACTGATCACGATATCTGCACAGGCAGGAATCACAGGCTCCCATTCTGCGGGAACTTTTATAGGATGATGCTTCGCACCGTCTGCCTCTACAAGCATCACATCACACAACTTTTTCAGTTCCTCCAGCTTGCCCTCTTCCAGAGATGCGTATTTTCCCGTTTCTTCCTCATACTCTGCCGCAATGACATATCCTTCCCTGTCCAGGGTTTCCTGCACTTTAACAGCATCTCCACCCCTCACAAAAGGAAGCTCTGTCTCTCCAGCCATATGTGTCGTTGTCGTGATGATCACTCTTTTTCCTCTGTCAAGCAGTTCATCTGTAAGCCGATAGATCAGGCTGGTCTTTCCGCCTCCGCCAACTACAGCGATCACCGGATATTTCTCATAATCAATCTGCAGTAATTCCAGAAAATCTGTCTGATGTTTCATATGGCATTACTCCTTCTGAAAGCAGAATTTCCACAACGCTGCCTGCAATACAGCGGGCTTTGTCGGAAATTGTGAAACAGTTCTTCTTTTGTTCCTTACGTGGATCAATATCCGCAATTTTCATCCCTTTAGGTACTGTAAATCCGTCACGGATGATTCCGCGAAGTACCCCTGTAAGAGAAGCCCTCACCGGAGTATCTCCGATCCACGCAAGAATCTGATCTTTCTCTACAATATCTGCAATTTTTGAGATACAGTGGATTTCTCCTGATGCAGGAGCATGGATCACACGTTCTTTTCCAAATCCTGCAATCATTCCGGGAACTCCCGTATTCGTAAGCGCTGCACCTTTTGTAATCACTCTGGCAAGATTATGTCCTCGCATGGTCTCAACTACATAATCCACGTCATCCCCTGCCACAAATCCAGGTCCAAGAGCAATTGTCAGATCTGACATATCTCTTGTAGTTCCCAGATTTCTTTTGGCAAGGATCGCATCTACCAATGCTGCCGGTCTGTATTTCTTAAGAATATCTCCTTCAGTATCCACCATAAGTGGGATCTCTCCTGCTGCCCATACAGCTTCGCATTCTTCTATACTGTTTATCTTTCTGCAAAGCACTCCTTCTACGGAAGACTGGCCATCATAAACTGCTTCACAGAAAGATACCATTCTTCGGATTGCAGTCGGTTTCTCACATTCCAGAACCAGAATTCGGTATCCACAGCGGTACAGTCTGTGGATCGTACCGCTGGCAAGATCGCCTCCTCCTCTTATAATTACGACATTCTTTAATTCATTTCCGGCATTTTTTACATTGGTCATTGTTGCGTCTTCCTCTTATGTTATGTTACTGCTTACTCCAAAGTACTTCCTGTGAAGCAGTGTACAAACAGTAACTTTCTTAATATTATTTTTGCAATTACTGTCCACAAAGTTGCAGTAATCTTACTTTCTATTTTAGATATTATACATTATCTGCTGCATTCTCGTCCATTACTTTTTCTATCGCATTGACAATATTCTCATAGCCTGTGCAGCGGCAGAGATTTCCTGCCATATGTTTGCGGATGGCCTCCCTGGAAAGTTTCTCACCTCGTTCAAGCAGAACTGTGGCCGACATGATAAATCCCGGAGTACAGAATCCACATTGTATGGCTCCTTCTTCAATAAAAGCTTCCTGAATCCTGGTAAGTTCTCCATTCTTCTCCAGTCCTTCCAGAGTACGGATATTCTTTCCTTCCGCCCATACTGCAAGATAAATACAGGAATCAATCGTCTCACCGTCGATAATAACTGTACAGGCGCCACATTCGCCTACCTCACAGCCCTTCTTTACTGAAGTAAGTCCCAGACGGTTACGCAGCATATCCAGCAGTGACTCCCTTACATCTACATATTCTTCTACTTCTTTTCCATTTACTGTACAATGTACAAGCTGCATCTGCTTTTTCATGCTCTGTCACCTCCTGCAAGTTCAATCGTACGTCTTAACGCTCTGGATGCGATCTCTCCTCCGATCTGCAGACGGAAAGCCCTGGATGCTCTCCAGGAATCTCGTGGATTAATCTCCTCACGTACAAGCTGTGCTGCTTTTTCATAAAGGCTCTCATCAAGCTTTGCACCTTTTAATGCTTCTTCTGCTTTTAAGCAGCGATATGGAACCGGAGCAGCAACACCAAACGTAATGCGCACATCTTCCAGAACTCCTGCTGCCAGGTCAGCCTTACTTACTACACTGCAGCTGATGGTCGCAATATCCATGGCATTACGCATGGAATACTTGATATAATGTCCATAATATCCCAGATATTCTTTCGCAGGAATGATCACATAAGTCAGAACCTCTCCCTGTTTCAGATCCACACGACCAGGTCCCAGATAGAAATCCTTTACCGGAACCAGGCGGCCTTCTTTTCCACCTTCCAGACGGAGCATTGCATTCAGGGAAAATACAGTCGGTGCACTGTCAGCACTGACTGCGCCATTGCAGATATTACCGCCGATCGTCCCGATATTCCTTACCTGCGGTCCGCCGACCTGATCTACTGCTTCGCCAAGTACCGGAATATATTTCTTTATGATCTCATCATTGGTAATATGTGAGAATACAGTTCCGGCACCAATATAAATGTCGCCGTTCTCAGCCATTCTTACCCCTTTGATCTCTTCAATTCCATGAATACTTACCAGCGATGTTCCTGAAAATTTTCCCTCTCTGGTTTTGATCAGGACATCACTTCCACCAGAAATGATCCTTGCTTCCGGATGTTCATTTAACAGCTTTACTGCCTCTTCTACGCTTCCGGCTTCGTAATACTTTTCAATATCGTACATAAAATCCCCCTCCTTCTAAATAAGACCGGCTTTCATAAAGCCATCGATCAATCTCTGTGGTGTCAGAGGATTTTCGTTAAATGCTACGCCCGTTGCATGCAAAACTGCATTACGGATGGCAGGTGCACCCGGAATTGCCGGAGGTTCACCCAGTGCCTTATTTCCAAATGGTCCCACCGGATCATCCAGCTCTACAAAATCAGCTTTAATATCCGGAGTATCCATCATGGTCATCAGTTTATAGTCAAGCAGGGTTCCGTTTAAAGGTCTGCCTGTCTTCTCATCCAGAAGAAGCTGTTCAGAAACACCATAACCCATTCCCATGGACATACCGCCATGAACCTGCATTTCTGCAAGCTGCGGGTTAATTAGCTTACCGCTGTCATGAACATTAATAATATGAAGAATCTTAATCTTGCCAAGTTCAATATCTACTTCTACCTCTGCGAAGCAGCATCCTGTAGCAATCGTATTCTTCTTCACCTGTTCGGAAACTTCAGCTGTAAGTACGGAAGAATTTGTAAGGCTGTAATAGCTCTCCAGTGCAAGATTTGCAAGTGTCATTGCCTGATCCTCGCCTGCCATGATCCATCCATGATCAAGGTGCAATTCTCTTGTTTCCTCCGGCATCAGCTGTTTTGCATACGCCAGGATCTTCTCTTTCAGAAGATTTGCGCAATCCTTTACTACTGTTCCTGTTACAAAGGACTGGCGGGATGCATAGGCACCTGTATCAAATGGTGTCACATCTGTATCCTGCATGGTCTGGATATGAATATCACTGAGATCCATATTTAATACTTCTGCTGTCATCTGGGAGAATGCAGTATCTGCGCCCTGTCCGATCTCTGTTGCACCAAGCATCAGACCAACACTTCCGTCCTGATTCAGAGTCATTCTGGCACCTGCGATCTCCAGAGAGATCGGCCATACACCTGTCTTATAAGAGAACAGGGACATTCCCACACCTCTACGGATCTTTCCGGTCTGGTTCGCATATTCTTTCCGTTTCTCATCCCAGTGGATATAGGCAGCACCTTTTTCCAGACATTCAAAAATACCGTTTGTATTTGCAGCGATCGGTTTCAGATAAGCATCTTCATAATATCCATGGATCAGATTCTTCTTTCTGAACTCCAGTGGATCCATTCCGATCTCTTTCGCAATATCATCCATAAAGCACTCGATGCCAAAACATACCTGTGGAATTCCATATCCACGCATGGCACCGCCTACCGGTGTATTGGTATATACAGTATATGCCTTTCCACGGATATTCGGGCAGGTATACTGTAGTCTCCAGGAAGTCAGTCCGTTGGCTGCAATGGCATGTCCATGGGAAGCATATGCGCCCTGATTTGAAATTGCAACCATATCTTTCGCAAGAAGATATCCGTCTTTATCAACCCCTGCTGTCAGATCATATTCAATCGAGTGGCGGGTTCTTGTATTGCAGAACGTCTCTTCTCTGCTCACATCAAGTTTCACCGGTCTGCCGCCTACCTGCATAGTCAGGAATGCATTTAACGGCTCATAAAGGACATCCTGTTTATTTCCAAAGCCACCACCGATATAAGGCTTGATAACCCTGATCTTTCCCCACGGGATTCCCAGTGCCTGACCGATCACACGGCGGACGATGTGCGGGATCTGTGTGGAACTTACCACCACGATCCTGCCATTTTCCATATATGCATAGGAAATCGGATTCTCAATATGACAGTGCTGTACGATCGGCGTCTTATAACTGCGTTTTACTACTGTTGCAGCCTGTTCTAACCCTCTGTCTACATCCCCGATGGAATAATTGGAGCTTACCAGAATGTTGTCTTTCTTCTCCTCATGTACCGGAGGATTGGTTCCCAGCATGGATTTGCGGGGATGGATTTCTACCGGATATTCCTCATATTCTACTTCAATTAACCGCACTGCTCTCTGGGCTGTAATTTCGTCCTCTGCCACTACCGCTGCAATGTCATCTCCATAATAACGGACTCTGCCTGTAAGGATATTGCGGTCTGCAACATCCTGATGAGCAGTCTCTACTGACCAGGGATGTCCTGGTGTAGGATAACAATGATTCGGTACGTCCTTAAAAGTAACTACTTTTACTACGCCGTCCATAGCCTCTGCCTTGCTGGTATCAATTGATTTTACAATACCGTTGCCGATCTTTGCGTGACAGACCTTTGCGATCAGACAGTTGGCAGAAGCCATATCGTCTGTGAATTTCGCACGTCCTGTTACTTTATCATAGGCATCTACTCTCGGAACACTCTTTCCAATCATGTTTTCACCTTCTCTATTCTTTTTTATTTTTTGGTATAGAAAAAGCCGGACTCACCCCAAGGTATTATTCTGTTCCCCTCAGGACTGATGTCCGGCTCCGAACCATGCTTCTTCTTTCGCCCGTTTTCAGACATCAGGCGAATTATCTTTTAATATTGCATAATTTGTTGCTTTTATCGTTCTTTTAGTATAGCAGATTGTATAGTATATTTCAATCTTTTTTGAATATTTTGTTATCATTTCTGAAATTTTCGTTACTGTTCACTCCGTTCTCAGTAACACGCTTCGCGATGCACAGAATTTATGCTAATCGCATAAATTCGCGCCGTATGTCTCGGGATTTTGGCATATGCATGCCAAAACA
>NZ_JBQHWS010000135.1:0-9189 GCF_052063845.1 Blautia sp. HCP3S3_D9 | reverse complement strand
GGGCAGAACCTTCACCACATACGAAAGCTCCGGCACCTCTGTTGATATGTAAGTGGAAGTTTACACCGGAATTTAAAATATTATCACCTAACAGACCATATTTCTCTGCCTGTTCGATTGCCATTCTAAGTCTCTTTACAGAAAGAGGATACTCTGCACGAACATAAATATAACCGTCTTCTGCGCCTACTGCGTAAGCTGCGATGGTCATACCTTCGATCATCTTATATGGATCACCTTCCATTACGGAACCATCCATAAATGCACCAGGGTCACCTTCATCACCGTTACATACTACATAACGGGTCTTCTCTGCCTGACGTGCAACCTGAGACCATTTCTTGCCTGCAGGGAAACCTGCACCGCCACGGCCGCGGAGACCGGACTTGGTCACTTCATCAATTACTTCCTGAGAAGTCATTCCTCCCAGTACTTTTGCAAGAGCCTGATAGCCGCCTACTGCAATATATTCATCAATAGATTCTGCGTCAATCTTACCGCAGTTCTCCAGAACGATACGTGTCTGCTGATTCAGGAACGGAATATCGTCCGGATGTGGACAGACAGTGTCATGATCCTTATAAAACAGTCTCTCTACCGGTTTTCCTTCCAGAATAGTTTTCTCTACGATCTCTTTACAGTCTTCCGGCTGTACATGCACATACTGATAATCGTATGGCTCAATTCTCATCAGAGGTCCAAGTTCGCATAAGCCCTGGCATCCTGTTTTGACTACGCCTACATGAGGCACGTCTTTCTGCATTTCCACTGTTACACCGTCAATTCTCTCACAGAGTGTTGCCATCTCATCATAAATCTTCTGTGCTCCGGATGCGATACATCCAGTACCTGAACAGACAAGAACGCGACAGGTGTAAGATTTGATCTGTTCATTTACCTCTGCCTGTTTATTTAACAGGTCGTCCCTGCTATTAATACTCATACGCACTCACCTCTCAATTCATTCAAAAGTTCGACAGCTTTCTCAGGAGTCATCTTCGGGTGTACTTCATCATTTACAGTCAGTGTCGGCGCAAGTCCGCATGCACCAAGACAGGAAACAGTCTCTACTGTAAAGAGCATATCGTCCGTTGTATGCTTCTTATGGCTTAACCCAAGTTCTTTCATCAGAGCTTCTTTTACAGGCATGGACTTTCTTACATGACAAGCTGTTCCGTCACATACTTTGATGACATATTTTCCTTTCGGCTCAAAGGAAAAGTTCTCATAGAATGTGGCAACACTGTATGCCTTGGCTTCTTTTACTCCGATCTCCTTTGCTACATAGGTGAGCAGTTCTCCCGGAAGATAACGGTACTCTGCCTGAATGTCCTGCATGATCGGGATCAGAGATGCCGCTTTTCGTCCGTAGTATTCGATGATCTCATCCGCTTTTCTGTAATAAGACTGATCTAACATTCGGTTCCCTCCTTAAATATGTTTTTTGATCTCCACGCAACTTTAGTTATTATTAATATATGTGCTGTTGATATTATACAATATATGGTTATTTTTCACAATATCATTTTTATATTTTTCTGAAAATTATTTATTGTTTTCTTTTATAAATCTATAATTTTTGTAAATATCTCCAAATGAAATGCAATTTCTTTAACAAGTGTGTTAAACAAAAAACATGACAATTCTCTTTGTTTTTGATATAGTTTTATCGTTAAAGAGCGCGGAAATAAAATTATAGGAGAAAACAAAAGAATATGAGAACTCTTGATACACCCGTAAAGCAGATCCGGCGCAAAATTTTTGGAGAGGTGGCAAAGCTTGGCTTTGAGTCTACAGATGACTCCCTGATTCACGACATTGAAGCAGTTCCTTACAATATTGTTCAGGAGCGTGCACAGTACCGTGAGAGCATTTACCGTGAACGTGCAGTTGCAAGCGAACGTGTACGACTGGCTATGGGCCTTTCTCTCCGTCCGGAGAACAAAGCGGTTCATCTGACTGCAGGAGTTGAGGCTTCCAATATTGATGAGAAATATTATGAGCCGCCGCTTATGCAGGTCATTCCATCTGCATGTTCTGCCTGTCCTTCCAATATGTACGAGGTCAGCAACATGTGCAGAGGATGTGTCGCTCATCCATGTATGCAGGCCTGTCCAAAGGGCGCAATCTCTATGGTAGACGGCAAATCTCATATCGATCAGACAAAGTGCGTGAAATGCGGAAAGTGCAAATCTGTCTGTCCATATGATGCTATCGCCCATAAAGAACGTCCATGCGAACGTGCCTGTGGTGTAAAAGCAATCGGAAGTGATGAGCAGGGACGTGCACAGATTGATGATAAGAAGTGTGTTTCCTGTGGTATGTGTATGGTGAGCTGTCCGTTCGGAGCGATTTCTGATAAATCTCAGATTTTCCAGCTGGCGCATGCACTTCGCGAAGGAAATGAGATCATTGCAGAAGTTGCACCTGCTTATATCAGTCAGTTCGGTGATGCGGTAACTCCGGGTAAATTCCATGCGGCACTGACAGCGCTTGGATTTACCAATGTATATGAAGTTGCCCTTGGTGCAGATATCGGCGCTATCAGCGAAGCGCACCATTATGCAAAAGAAGTTGCCACTGGTAATCTTCCCTTCCTGCTTACTTCCTGCTGTCCGTCCTGGTCTATGCTTGCAAAGAAGCAGTTCCCGACTATGATCGACAATATTTCTCAGGAGCTGACTCCAATGGTTGCCACTGCAAGAAGTATTAAGAAAGAACATCCGAATGCAAAAGTTGTATTTATCGGACCGTGTGCTGCCAAGAAACTGGAAGCTATGCGCAGTTCTGTAAGAAGTGATGTTGATTTTGTTATTACGTTTGAAGAATTATGGGGACTTTTCGATGCGAAGGAAATTGATCCTGCTGCTGTAAAGGCTTCTGAGAGTCTGCATGATGCTACTGCTGCTGGTCGTGGATATGCGGTTGCAGGCGGTGTTGCAGGTGCGATCGAAGCATGTCTGAAAGAATATTATCCGGATGTACCGGTACATATTGAACATGCGGAGAGCCTTGCAGAATGTAAGAAAATGCTGACTCTGGCGAAAGTCGGCAAGTTAAATGGCTGTATGATCGAAGGTATGGCCTGCCCTGGCGGATGTATGGGCGGTGCCGGAACCAATGCTCCGTATGCAAAAGCAGCCAAAGCATTGAAAGGTTATCTGGCTTCTTCTACAGAGAAACTTCCGTCCAAAGAACTGGAAGAGATTGAATTAAACTAATATGAAACATAAGAAAGCTGTCCGTAAACTGATATTTTTTACGGGCAGCTTTCTTATTTCTTATTTATCATTTTATTTTTTGTAATATTAATCAGGAATGATGTGGCTCTTTATGTCCATGTTCCTCATGAAAATGTTTATACTTTTCTACGAACATCAACAGAAAACTGATTGTAAGGAATCCACAGGAAACCCAGATCATCCGGATTCCGAAGTGAATGGATAAGTTTCCGCCAATACCTGCACCTACTGCAAACATGAAGATGATTCCAAAGTAGTACATTGCCTGTTCCAGTTGTTTTGGCTTTTTCTCACGGAAATATCCGGATAAAGCTGCAGTACCGCTGCGCAGGTTTCCGATACACATGGTGCTTGCATAGGAATAGCCGTTTACCTTGCGGAAAGACTGTACCTGCATTGCACAGGCAAAGGATGCCATGGCATTTGCCAGCATATTGTATTCTGTTGGTATAAATCCTACTGAAAACAGGATCAGGATCTCTGCCAGCAGGATGCTCTGCCTCCAGTGCAGTTTCCTTGCATATTTGAAATTCGCCTGAACTTTTTCTGCTACCCATACACCAAATGCAAAAAAGACGATTGGAAAGAAATAACTCAGTCCTGCCATCAGCTCTCCTGCCATGAAATGCTGGCTCATAAGAACGACGTTTCCTGTCTGTGCATTACAGAATACTTCGTTTCTTGCATTATAGGTGTAGGCATCCTGAAACCCTCCCGACAGTGCCAGGAATGCACTGTTTAAAAAGGCTTCTGACATTTGTATCTCGTGTTGATTATGATCTTTCATGATTTTCCCCGTTTAAGTTTATTTGCTGTTATCATCTGTATAGATAGCTGCATTTATTCTTTTACCGTTTATTTATGTTATACGTTTATAGGTCAAATGTAAAAGATATAATTCATATTATCGTTTATATGATTTTTATATATTGGATACAATATATATAATCCAATATTCACTGAAAAAGATATATTATACTTATATCTGCTCATCAGCTATTCACAATAATCGCGGTTATTTGTGTGCTGATATCTTATGCGATAAAAATTTTTTTTTAATTTCGTTTATTTTCATTATATAAAGCAACTTCCATACACTGTATATCACTACAGCATATGGAAGTTATTTTTTTATGTATCAGCCGAATTATTTATCTCCGTGTTCTTTAAGATATTCTGCTTTTCCTTCTTCATAAAGATTGTTGCCTTCACAGTCGATGATAACTACAAGCGGCATATCCTCTACATATAATTTACGAAGTGCTTCTGCTCCCAGATCTTCGTATGCGATCAGTTCTGCTTTCTTGATACATTTTGCAAGGAGTGCACCTGCACCGCCGATTGCTCCGAAGTATACGCCGTCATATTTCTTCATAGCTTCCACAACTTCCGGAAGGCGGGCACCTTTTCCGATCATTCCTCTTGCTCCGACAGACATCATTGTCGGTGCATAGGCATCCATACGTCCGCTAGTTGTAGGGCCTGCAGAACCGATGACTGCGCCTGGTTTGGCCGGAGTCGGTCCTACATAGTAGATGGTTGCATCTGTAGGATCAAATGGAATTTTCTCACCTTTTGCAAGGGCCTCGCACATTCTCTTGTGCCCTGCATCACGGGATGTATAAATAGTCCCTGTTAATAATACCTGATCACCTGCATGGAGAGTTCTTGCCAGCTCTCTAGTAAGTGGAAGTGTAATTTTCTTTCTTTCCATCTCAGATCACCTCCGATTTATGGCGGGTTACATGGCAGTTGATATTAACTGCACATGGCATACCTGCAATATGAGTCGGCATTGTTTCGATATTCAGGCCGATGGCTGTTGTCTTTCCGCCAAATCCCTGCGGTCCGATTCCAAGTTTGTTTACTTTCTCAAGCATTTCTTTCTCAAGGTCTGCATAGAATGGATCCGGGTTCTGAGTATCCAGCGGTCTCATCAGTGCTTTCTTTGCAAGAAGTGCACATTTGTCAAATGTTCCGCCGATACCGACACCGACTACCATTGGAGGACATGGGTTCGGGCCTGCTGTCTCTACTACTTCAAGGATGAAATCCTTGATTCCCTGTAATCCTGCGGATGGTTTGAACATACGGATCTGGCTCATGTTCTCGCTTCCGAAGCCTTTCGGGCCTACTGTGATCTTAACTTTGTCGCCAGGAACGATCTCTGTATAGATCATAGCCGGTGTGTTGTCGCCTGTGTTTCCACGGCGTACCGGATCTTTTACTACAGATTTTCTTAAATATCCTTTGTCATATCCGCGGCGTACGCCTTCATTGATCGCATCGGTGAGATCTCCGCCAACAAAATGTACATCCTGTCCGATTTCAAGGAATACGCATGCCATTCCTGTATCCTGGCAGATCGGCACATTCTCGTTATCTGCAATGTCAAAATTCTCGATAATGTTGTCAAGGATTCCCTTGGCGATCTCTCCGTCTTCGCATGCACGGCATGTTTTGATCGCACATTTTACGTCTTCCGGAAGATGTTCATTTGCTTCGATACAGAGTTTTTCGATGACATCTGTAAGTCTGCTTACTTCTACTTCACGCATTCTGGTAAGCTCCCTTCTTTATTTATGGATATGCCGCCATCCGGCAGCACGTTCCTTTTTTCATTATATCAAAGCCTCCCGGTACCGACAATTCCCTATCATCGATACCGGAATATTTCTGTCAGCGCTGTTCGTGACGGGCGTATTTTGGAAGCAGTAATGGAGATACTTTATCAGTATGTACATCTGCTTTCTCCAGTTCGTCTGCATACTTGTAGATATGATCGAGGTTCATTTCGCCAAGTTCTACATTTTTGCATTTTGCAGCGGCTTTTTTACCGGCATTTCTTCCGAATACGATAACGTCCAGAAGAGAGTTACCCATCAGTCGGTTTCTTCCGTGGATTCCGCCTGCTGCTTCTCCTGCAACTAAGAGGTTCGGGATTTCTTTTGTGAATCCGTCTCCGTCAATCTCAAGACCACCGTTCTGGTAGTGAAGTGTCGGATAAATAACGATCGGAACTTTTCTCATGTCAATGCCGTAGTTCATGTACATACGGAACATAGCCGGGATTCTCTTTTCGATGGTTCCTTCGCCGCCGAGGATCTCGATCATCGGAGTATCAAGCCATACACCTTTGAGTCCGCCAGGAACTTCTACACCGCGGCCTTCTTCGCATTCACGGATAACACCGGAAGCATTTACGTCACGGGTTTCAAGCGGGTGGATGTAAGCTTCACCGTTTGCATTGACAAGCTGTGCGCCAACGGAACGAACTTTCTCTGTTACCAGAGCGCCCATGATCTGAGACGGATAGATTGCTCCTGTTGGATGATACTGGATAGAATCCTGATAAAGAAGGGAAGCACCGGCTCTGTATCCAAGTACAAGTCCGTCTGCAGTTGCGCCGTAATGGTTGGATGTCGGGAATCCCTGATAATGCATTCTTCCTGCACCGCCTGTTGCAATTACAACAGTTTTTGCTCTTGCAACGGAATAGTCTCCTGTTTCCATGTTGAGAAGAACTGCACCTGCAACCTGTCCTTTTTCATCTTTGAGAAGTTCAACGGCTGAAGTAAATTCAACGACCGGAATACCAAGGTTCAGAACTTCGTCTCTGATGGTACGCATGATCTCTGATCCGGAATAGTCTTTTGCAGCATGCATTCTTTTTCTGGAAGTACCGCCGCCGTGTGTTGTGACCATGGTTCCGTCTTCTGCTTTATCAAATTCAACGCCAAGGTCGTTGAGCCATTTGATCGCATCCGGAGCTTCCATTACCAGTCTCTTTACCAGTTCCGGTTTTGCTGCGAAGTGTCCGCCGCCGAAACAGTCCAGATAGTGCTGTACAGGAGAATCGTTCTCTTTGTCTGCTGCCTGGATACCGCCCTCTGCCATCATGGTGTTGGCATCACCGATACGAAGCTTTGTAACGATCATAACATCTGCACCTGCGTTGTGGGCTTCAATGGCACAGGAAGAACCTGCACCGCCGCCGCCGATTACAAGTACGTCTACGTCATAACCAATTTTTGTAAGGTCAATCTTTTCGTTGATCAGACGGCTGGTTGAATGCAGCATTTCTGCCAGTTCCAGAGGAGCTTTCTGTCCTTTGTTTGGTCCGACTTTGATCTCTGCAAATGCGTCTGGATTATAATCCGGATGGAATTTCTGAAGAAGAGCGTCTTTTTCATCTGCTGTCAGACGTCTTGGCTCTGTTGCCATACGCTCTGCTCTTGTAGCCTCTACCTTTTTGATGGATTCCATCATATTTTCTGGATATGGTGCATACATATTCTTACGCCCTCCTTATTTCTCAATTTCTCTGTTGTTATAAAGTTCCTGCATCTCTGTAATAGGTTTCTGCATGATCTGCTCGATCAGGTCATCAAATTTACCTTCATGGATTTCTTCTACACGTTTCTCAAGGTGTTCGCTCTTAGGTGCGATATATTTACCTGTGAGACGTCTTGCAAGAAGACCTACCATTGGATGAGAAATGCCGGCCGGGCATCTTACGGAACAGCATCCGCAGCTTACGCAGTCAAAGGATTCTTCTGCACATTTCTCCAGTTCGCCTCTCTGTGCATATGCAATGTACTGCATTACATTTAAGTCCTGAGTACATGCTTTTGTACAGGCATTACATCCGATACAGCTGTAGATTTCCGGATAAAGTTCCATCATTACCTGCTGGTTTGGCTGAAGTTCTTCTATATTATAGGTTCTCTTGTCTGTAGGGAAGAATGGGATGCTTGCTACATACATTCCTTCTTCTACCTTTGTCTGACAGGCAAGACAGGTTTTCAGTTCGTTCTGACCTTTGATTCTGTAGATGGTTGCACAGGCTCCGCAGAATCCGTGTCTGCATCCGCAGCCTCTCTTCAATGTATAACCGGCATATTCCATGGCAGTCATAATTGTAAGTTCTGCAGGTACACTGTATTTCTTACCGAAAAAATATACGTTTACCATATTGTTTTCCATTTGAGATTACCAGTCCTTTCTATATCATCAATACTCATTCGGCAGTTCGTCGATTTCGTCGCAGCGGAATACGGGGCCGTCTTTGCAGACGTATTTGGAGCCGATATTGCAGCGGCCGCATTTACCTACGCCGCATTTCATACGAAGCTCCAGAGTTGTATAAACCTGTTCTCTGGAGAAGCCCAGTTCTTCCAGTCCTGCAAGAACGAATTTGATCATGATCGGCGGTCCGCAGACAAGTGCTGTTTTGTTTGTATCGAATCCGATCTCTTTTAAATAGGAAGGAACGAATCCAACATGTCCGTCCCAGCCTTCCTGTTCACGGTCGATTGTCAGATAAACATTGACTCCCTCTGCTTTCATCCAGACTTCCTGGATTTCTTTTAACTGTACCAGGTCATCTGCAGAACGGGAACCATAGAGAATATCTACTGTTCCATAGTCAGCACGGTTGTCCAGTACATAATTGATTACAGAACGAAGTGGTGCAAGTCCGATACCACCTGCGATAAACAGAAGGTTTTTGCCCTTTAATTTATCTTCTACAGGAAAATGATTTCCGTACGGTCCGCGGACTGTGATCTCATCTCCCACCTGAAGGCTGTGAAGATAATCAGTCAGGGAACCGCACTTTTTGATACTGAATTCCTGATATTCTTTATTTGTTGGTGAAGAAGTAATGGAAAACATACCTTCACTGACACCTGGTGCACAGACCATTGCGCACTGTCCGGGCATATGTTCAAAAAGCTTTCCCCCTTCAGGAGCATTTACACGAAAGGTCTTAACGTCCGGTGTCTCCTGACGGATATCTGTGATCACACCAACCTTTGGAATCAGTGTGTCTAATGTATAGTTTTTATGGCAGGTACATTCGCTCATTATTTTTCACCTCCCTGATTTTCAAAAGCTTTGATGACTTTTACGATATTTAAGGATGACGGGCATTTCTCAACGCAGC